>CAZDLH010000647.1:0-1954 GCA_964505925.1 uncultured Burkholderiales bacterium | reverse complement strand
CGGACTTCTCGAAACCCGGTTTCGGCTCTTCGATCGGATCCCGAAGGGTGAAGTGATGGCGATCGCTCACGATCTTTTCGGTGAGGAGATCGCTAGCTACCGGGCTCCGTTCGACGGGATCGTGATCGGGATGTCGGCTAACCCTATCTCGTTTCCGGGCACACGTTTTTGCCACTTCGGAAGTCTGGCTAAGTGAGGGTCTGGCTCTTTTCCCATCTGCAAAACTCGCCAGGGAATCGGATCTTTCGAACCGTGGCGCTCGATCGGGGGCACCGGGTAGAGGAGGTCCATCCCGGGGAGCTGAGTTGGCGGATCGAAAGCGATTCCGGGGGCGCGAAGCTCGAGCTGATGAGGGCGGCGCCTCTGGGTACCGAGCTCCCCGACTTCGTCTTCGCGAGGGCGGGCGCTTCGGCACCGGAGAGCGCTCTCGACGAGCTGATCGCCCTGGAAGCGCTCGGCTTACCGGTCGTCAATAGCGCCGAGGCGCTCAGGCGCTGTCGCGAGAAGATCGCAGCTCACCTCCACTTAGCCCGGCACGGGGTGCCGACCCCGCCTACTCTCTTGGGGCCTCAGGCCACGGACTGGGCGACGGTCGTCGAGGTGTGCGGACCTCCCCCGCACGTTGTCAAACTGAGCAGCGGAACGAAAGGGGAAGGGGTGATCCTAACGGAGAGCCGCCGAAGCCTCTCGAGCGTTGTCGGTAGCCTTCAGAGTCGGGGGGTGCGCTTTCTAGTGCAGAAGTTTATCGCGGAGGCCGCCGGATCCGACCTGCGCCTGTTTTTGGTGGGCGGACGAGTTCTGGGTGCCGCCCGACGTCTAGCGCAAGGAGACGAGTTTCGGTCGAACCTCCATCTGGGTGGGCGCGCCGAAGTGGTGGAGCCGACGAGCAGGGAGGTGGCGGTGGCGGAAGCCGCCGTCGCGGCCATAGGTATCGAGGTGGCTGGGGTGGACCTCCTCAGTAGCCCGAGTGGACCTTTGGTGCTCGAGGTGAACGGCTCTCCAGGTCTAGAAGCCTCCCCCAGATTCGGGGAGGGCCTCTGGGACTATCTCGAAGAGAGATACCGGGGAATGTCGAGAGGACCCACTCCGCAGAGCCGGCCGGGCTCAGAGCCCCCGCTAGGCGCTAGGCGCTAGGGGGACTCCGGCGGCCCGGCCGGTGGTGGGGAGAGCTACAGCTTGACCTTGACGCCCTCGACGTCCCAGATCTCCTCAGCGTACTGAGAGATCGTGCGATCCGACGAGAACTTGCCGCAGCGCGCGATGTTGCGCAGCGCCATCTTTATCCAGTTCTCGCGGTCGAGGTAGGCCTCCGACACCTGGCGTTGGCAGCGTGCGTATGCCCAGAAGTCGGTCAGCACCATGAAGCGATCGGTCTTGATGAGTTCGTCTAGGATCGGGTGGAAGACGTTGGGCTCCTCCGGGCTCAGGTGGTTGTGAGCCAACAGGTCGATCACTTCCCGGAGCGGCGCGCACCGCTCGTACTCGCGATAGGGGTTGTAGCCTTCTTTGACCTTGTTCTCCACCTCTTCGGCCGTCATGCCGAAGAGAAAGAAGTTGTCGTGTCCGACGCACTGTCGGATCTCTACGTTGGCTCCGTCGAGCGTCCCGATGGTCAAAGCTCCGTTTAGCGCGAACTTCATGTTCCCGGTCCCGGAGGCCTCGTAGCCCGCTGTCGAGATCTGCTCGGAGAGGTCGGCGGCGGGCACCAGGATCTCGGCCAGCGAAACGCTGTAGTTCTCCAAGAACACAACCCGAATACGTCCGTCCACATCGGGGTCGTTGTTGACCAGCTCGGCGATGGAGTTGATCAGCTTGATGATCCGCTTGGCCAGGTAGTAGCCCGGAGCGGCTTTCCCCGCGAAGATGAAGGTACGAGGGACCACACCGGTCGCTGGGTTCTTCTTGATCTCGTTGTAGAGATGGACGATGTGCAGGGCGTTTAGGTGTTGGCGCT
>CAZDLH010000646.1:0-1955 GCA_964505925.1 uncultured Burkholderiales bacterium | reverse complement strand
GACCCGCGGCGGCGGAGCGGCTCTAAGCGACTTCGGCGGCCGCCCGACAGTGGTGCCCGGCTCGCTGGAGAACCCGGGACTGTCTCAGCTGTTCACATCATGGTAACATTTCCGTTAAGGGTCCTTCATAGGGGGGTCATAGTATAGGAGTTAAGATGGATGCGATGTCACAAACCGGTCTGAACGCCTTCAAGGCAGGTCTAGCGACCTCCGGGGGCTTGGGCCGTGGAGGAGCCACCGGCGGCCCGCCGGTCCAGAGGCAGACCCCCTTCGCTCCGCCGACCACCGGCGGGGCTGCTCCGCCTGCGGTTTCGCTCCAGCTTCCGGAAGGGGCCAGCCGAGCGATGTTTCGACCCGGGGCCACCATCCACGGCCAGGTCGCGGGGCAGCAGAACGGGCAGACTTTCCTGCAGCTCGGCGACCAGATGCTCCGGGCCGAGTCGCGGGTTCCCCTGAGGATCGGGGATTCGGTATCCTTTCAGGTTCAGGGCGAACATAAAGGGCAGCTCCACCTGAAGCTGGTGACCACCCCTTTTCAGAAGATGTCGATGGGGGACCTGACCCAGACGCTGACTAGTCTGAGGATGCCGGTGAACGAGTCGAACCTGAATCTGGCTAAGGCTCTGGTGGAGCTGAAGATCCCGCTGACGGCAGACAACATGACTCAGATGAAGCAGGTGCTGGCCCAGACGGCAGCCAGCGGTCCTGGCGGTGCGGCTTCGACCGGAGCTGGCGGTAATCAGGCCGCGCCTCTGCCCACCCAGGTAGCCGCCACCAGCTATCTGCAGAACAGCCAGCTCCCGGTGACCCCTCAGAACGTCACTGTGCTCTCTAACTTTTTGGCGAACAACCCCCAGGTGGGGATGCAGATGATGGCCCTCAACACCGAACTCAGGAAGCTGACCGAGAGCACCCATAAAGTGAATCACGAGATCACCTCGATGATCGCGGGGGTCCAGCAGCAGGTCGGCAAACTGACGCTGGAGCCGAAGAAGCGCTTCGACGACGGGGCGATGAACCTGAGGAACCTAAAGAAGATGGCTAAAGAGACCGGGATCGAGACCCACATGGGCCCGGCGGGAACCGGCGGCGGGGAGGAGTGGGACTTCCCGGAGATGCTCAAGCGAATGCGGGAGCGCTTCTCGAAAGACGGCTTGGGCTCCAGGGAGCTGATGTCGCTGATCAAAGGTCTCGAAGAGAATCTGCAGGCTCAGAAACTGATCAACGGGGCCCGGAGCGAGAGCCAGTTGGGCTACTACTATCTGCAGCTCCCGCTGCAAGGGGAGTTCGACGCCGCCGAGGTCTGGCTGCAGTACTACGAGGACGGAGGCGGTCAGCGCCACGTCACTCCGGAGGATACGAAACTCGAGTTTTTGGTCACCACCGAAGAGGTGGGGGAGCTCCACTTTACGGTGGATCTGAAGAAAGGGGTCGCTTCGGTGGAGGTGGGGACCGCCAGCGAGGAAGTGCGACGTTTCGCAGCGCGGTATCTGCCGGCTCTGGCCGAACGCCTAGGAGAGTTGGGGTGGGAGCGAGGGCGGATGCGCTCGGTGTTCCGACCCCACAGCGGTAAACGGGAGCTGGTCGAGCGGACCGATTTCGCGGAGTTGGAGCGCTACGATGTCCAGGCCTAAGTGGCACGAAGCCTGGCAGGAGTCCTTCGAGGAAGGGTATCGCGATTCCAGCGATGCGCTCTCGACCGAGCCTCGAAAGGCCATCGCCGTCAGGCGGGAGACCGACGGTAGTACCCAGGTCTTGGGGGTCAAGACGGGGCTGGAAGCCGAGAAGTTGATCGCCGAGGCCGAAGCGGCCGGTCTCGAAGTGGTGCAGGATCGCGACCAAGTGGATCGGATGGTCCAGCAGCAAGGCGGAGCTACCGGGGTGCCCCCGGAGGTCTACCAGGTGATGAGCGCGGTGATCTCGGACACCGGATTGACGTTGGACGCCTCCAGGAA
>CAZDLH010000645.1:0-1960 GCA_964505925.1 uncultured Burkholderiales bacterium | reverse complement strand
ATCGCTTCGCGTTCTCCGGCTTCCCGATCAAGACGCTCTCGGAACTCTCGATCGAATAGTCCATGATCGGGACCAGCGTCGACCTACAGAAGTGGTGCAGCGGCGGCGTGTTGGCCGGCAACCGAGGACCGTCAAGCATCATGATCATGCCATCGCGAGAACGGCAGATGTCTGTACCCGAGTATCCAAGACGGCCCGGAACTGATCCGCCACGACGCCCGAATCCGGGTGCGAAAAGTTGGGGAGACGGCCCTGTGGTCGAAGCGCGATCAGGTGAAAGACATGATTGCGGCCTAAGGGAGAGGTTTATCGACTCATTCCACAAGAGACCTGAGGAGGGCGTACTGTCGACGCTCATTCCAGGTCCGAGTCCGTGACGAACCGACCCCTAAGATGGAAGCGTGGTTAGGAGGTTTCCCGGTCTTCGGACTCGATCACTTTTTGGAACCGGACGATCTTCTCTTCACGCAGGCGATCGATAGTGGGGGAGTCCACCTTGGATACGAAGTAGCCGGGGGGCATGGCTTCGATGAGGGCTCGGAGGTATTCGAGGTTCTCGGAAGGCTCGATGGCGGTGATCTTAGGAACGGGTCGCCCCCTGGAGTCGGGCTCGTAGGTTACGATGGCGAGCCTCTCTAGGTCGGACAAGGTGAGACCGTCGGGGAGTTCACCTTCGAGGCACTCGACGGTGACACCGGTCGAGTCGCTCTCTAATCCTGCGAGCTTAAGGCAGGCGACCGTCTGGCTGTCTCGGTCGGAGATCCAGATCTTCACGAGGACCGCCCTCCAACTGCGGTACAGCGGTTCGGTCTGCGATGCTGAATCTCTTCATCTACCTCGGCAAGCTTGTGACTAATGCACACTAAAGTCTCGACGACTGCAAAAAGAGCGCCTATCGACATCGGGTCTCGCCTTCTTAACACCAGTTGTGCAGGGAGCGGTCCATGCCGGGAAAGATCCCCCTCGTGGGCGGAAGGGCCGCCGTCGAGCTCCTCTTCTAGGCTCGACCAGGCGGTCGGCAGAAGTTCGGCTAGGTTCGGGTCTGGGCCGCCGCCCAGCAACGGCTGAACGAACAGTTCGGTCTCGGACTGTAGCCGGATCTCCAGAGTCCAGTCCGGGCGTTCTGGATCGACGGCCCAGTCCAGCGCGCGGCCGGTTAGGACCTGGCCGTCGTAGAGCTCCTCGCTGAAAACTCTGCGGGTATCCTCGGTGAGGTCCCCCCACCAGGAGCCGAAGGCTAGGAATCGTTCATCTGGTACGACCAGCGTCTCCCGAAAATGGTCTGAAAGCTGCACTTCTCTAAGGGCAGCCAAGGCGAAGACCGGCTCCTCGAGCTCGCTCTGGCGATCCGAGCTTCGAAAGAAGGACCGAGCTCCTTCCATATACTGCCAGGGCTGCTGTCCTAGGACGCTCAAGATGAGTGCGGTGAACGGGCTTGAAAAGAGATAGCGGTCGTGAGACCGGGGGGCGAACTCCAGAACGCGATGTTGCTGGGAGCGAGACCAGTTTAGCCAGGAGAGCTCCCGGGTCCCCAAAGCGAAGTAGACCCTACGGGCGACCTCGGCTTGTGTACGGCCCTGGGACAAAGCGTGGTACAGCGCGTGGAAACAGGAGGTGAGATGAGACGAGGGGAGCCCATCGAAGGCCACCAGTAGCGAGACCGCCCGACCGCGCATCGCACTCCCCAACTGCTGGAGCGCTTCGCCGCCCAGGGCCGAACTGACCGTCACCACCGAGAGACGGTCCTGGGCGCCCAACGGATCGCGATGCAGATCGAGCAGAGCTCGGCCCAACAGCTCGGCTGTCCCTTCCGCCAAGACGATCAGGGTCTGGCTGTTGGCGCGGATCTCTTGTCCCAACTCGAAAGCCTCGTCCCAGTCGGCCTTCTTGGCGTTGAAAAGGATGTCGAGGGAGCGCAGAGCGCGCTGCTTCTCTTCGAGCTTTCTTCCCAGCGCCTCTC
>CAZDLH010000644.1:0-1966 GCA_964505925.1 uncultured Burkholderiales bacterium | reverse complement strand
GCTGGAGTGAGGGGGATATTCACCTCCCGGACTTCGCTGCTGTCGGCGTCGTGATAGAAACAGACCCAGTTCCGCCATACGATCTCTCCGTTGGCCCCGCCGAAGAGGATGTACGGCTCCTCCGGGTCGTTCGAGTGGAACGAGAGAAAGGCGATACTGTCGGAGCTGTTGGGCTCCGAGTGGTCGAACAGCTTCAGATAGGCCGGGGTGGCTTTCCTCAGCTTCTCGGAGAGCCTCTCCGCGGTGAGAGAAGCGGTGCGTTGGACCGAGGCGTAGACCTCCGTTTCCGAGGCGTACTGCTGACCTTGTACAAAGTACAAAGAGACAAGGGACATCAGTAGGCCGAGGAGCCCGAAGACGACGATGATCTCCGGCAGCGTCATAGCCCGGGCGCGCCGAGCGCAGCGGTTCACCACAGTCGACCCTTCTCGGCTTCCAGCACGACCGAGGCTTCTCGAGGCTTCTCGTTACTTCCGTCACGCCAGCTCACCGAGACCAGGATGTGGTAGATATCTCGACCGGAATAGGGGCGAGTGATGTCCATCCGGTAGTGGAATTCGGTCTCGATCGGCACTCCTCGCCTGAGGGAGTGCTGCACGACCTTCACCCCCTCGGTCGATCCTACGGTTAGTGCGGAGAAGTGGCGCTGTAGCTGATCATCGAGGAGTTCGGTGGCGAAATGGTAGGCTTGAGCGGTCCGATCGGAGAGCACGACGGCGCGCTCGGAGGTCGGGAATAGCCGAAAGACGGCTAAGAGCGCCATGAGGATCAGGCTGAAGCCCAGGAGGACCTCCAGCATGATAGAGAAGCCTGAGGCTCTACCTTGGTCTCTGGAGCGAGATATTCTCACTCCCATAACATATCATAGGCCTAAGGCCGCAACACGAAGAGCCGACTCCCTATTAGTCTCATTCGCCACCCCCTTTAGGGGGGGATAATAAGACCGGGTGGGGTCGAGGGTGCGGTACGTTTGGACTGTTCGAGGGTAGAGTACGACCCTCGGGGGAGCGCCCCGAGGATCGTCTCTAAGCTCTACAGGTGAGCGCTATGTAAAGGGTAGTTCCCCGCAGGGGGTTCTCCGACAGCGATATACTCCCGGTAGGAGCGCACCGGTTTCCCCTGTTCTTGGGGCACCATCGTGATGCAGGCGTCCACCGGGCAGACTAGACTGCAAAGGTTGCAGCCTACACAAGCCTCCTCGTCGATCACCGGTATCCGATTCGCGGCCTGACCGTTCTGCGGTAACAGGATGGCTTGGTGAGCTCCGTCTTCACAGGCGATATAGCAGACCTGGCAGCCGATACACTTGTCGGGATCGATGTTCGCGACGACCCGGTAGTTGAGATCGAGATCCCCCCAGTCCGAGAAGTTCCGAGACGCCAGTCCAGAGAAGTCCGTGATCCTTTCGAACCCCTTCTCATCCATCCAGCGAGCCAGCCCGGTGACCATGTCGGTCACCACTCGAAAGCCGTGCTTCATGACTGCGGTACAGACCTGAACGCTCTGGGCACCCATGAGGATGAACTCCACCGCGTCGGCCCAGGTCTCGACCCCTCCGATTCCGGAGATCGGAATCTGGAAGTCGGGGTTATGAGATAGCTTTCCGACCATGTTCAAAGCGATCGGCTTCACGGCCGGGCCGCAGTAGCCGCCGTGGGCCGAGAGGCCGTGGACGTTCGGGTTCGGGACGAAGTTGTCGATGTTCACCCCGGTCACCGAGGTGATGGTGTTGATGAGTGAGACCGCATTGGCTCCCCCTTGCTGGGCAGCCATGCCCGGGTAGGTGATGTCGCCTACATTGGGGGTGAGCTTTACGATCACGGGGATCTGGGCGACCTCCATCACCCACTCGGTGATCTGGCGGGTGTACTCGGGCACCTGTCCGACCGCCGAGCCCATTCCGCGTTCGGACATGCCGTGGGGACAGCCGAAGTTTAGCTCGATTCCGTCCGCTCCCGAATCGTGC
>CAZDLH010000643.1:0-1967 GCA_964505925.1 uncultured Burkholderiales bacterium | reverse complement strand
GGCCTTAGCCGAAGAGCGGGGGCGCACGAAGCCAGGGCAAAGGATAGCGCTCATGGGTATCGGGAGCGGTCTCAACTGCTCCATGATGGAGATCCAGTGGTGAACGCATCGCTTCCCGTCTGGACTGCTAGACGGTCGCGTTCGTAGGGGAGGGCTCGGTTGGGGGAGGCGGAGTCGTACAGCTTTGAAGAGGTCGAAAGACTCGTCTCGAGTGTAGAGCTCGACGAAGCCTGGGGCCAGGTCACTTTCGAGAGCGACTGCGGTGAGTCCATCCGTACGGTACCGATCTCGCTCGAGGAGCTGGGTCGAGCGGTGCCGGCCGCTAGAGCCGGCGGGCTGCGCGGATGGGTTTACGGCCGCCTGAGGGGCGTTCTGGGGAAGGAGCAGTCCGGTCGCCTCAGTGCACAGGAGCGTCGGCGGTTGATACTGGTAGCCTTCGAGCGGTTTCAGCCGATGGTGAAACAGGTGGATGGTCGCTGGGTGCGCCGGGACTCCGAGGAGCACCCCACAGAGCTGTTCGATAGGCTGGTCCGCGCAGCTCCCATCAGCGACAGCTATGAACTGGAGATCCTTCGGCGGCTCCTAAGCGAGATCTCGGCGGCCGATGGGGAAGAGCAGCTCGAGGAAAGAGAGCTCCTCGAGGACCTTTTCGGATCGTCGTACGAGGCGGATGGCCGCGCCCCTTTCACTCCGGTGACCGTAGCTGAACTCGCCGAGCTGAGAGCGCTCCCGGTGCGGCGCATCGTCTTGATGTTGTGCTGGGCGATGGCCTACGCTGACGGCCGCATCGAATCCGAAGAGTCGGCGGCCCTCTGGAAGATCTCCCAAGGCTTTCAGCTTCCAGCTCACGAGATCCGGAAGCTGCAGAACGGTGCGAAGCTCTTTCTCCTCGACCGGGCCTACGAGGAGGCTCGACGGGAGAGCAGCCCAGAAGGTAGGGAACGCCTGCGCCGTAGGGTGGAGCGGCTGGGATTCGAAGGGCGAGACCTGGAGAGGTTTCAGGCCTGGTACCCATCGCTCCTCGACTTCCTAGGTAGAGGCTAAGCCTGGACCCCTACCGTCCATCGAATTTCTGTTCGACTGGTTGAAGAGTTTACAAGATGTTTACATGTTTAACATCTAGGGCCCTACGTTCTTTCGACCGAACATGGTAAACTGGGCTCAGATTTCAGGAAAAGGTGAGCGACTTGACGTACATCGGAAACTTCCCGCAGATGAACCCCTATGGAGCTGTTTCGGCCTACGCACCGGCATCGCCAGCTTTCTCGGCGCCGAGTGCCCAAGTTAGCTTCACGGCTGAAGCGAGCTTCTTCTCCTCGATGCTCAACGTTCAGCAGAACTTGGCGTCTGGCTGGGGCGGATTCGGAGGGTCGATCTTCCCGGCGCCCACCTTTGGAGCTGCTGCCTCTGCGAACTCGCTGGCCACTTCCCATTTCGTGAATCCCGGCTTCGGAAACCAGTTCATCAACCCCGGTTTCCACAACCAGGCCGGAAACAACGGCTCGCTCAACTTCGGCGGTCTCCAGCTGGGCCACCTCAACGCTTTTAGCGGGATCGGCGGACAGTTCGGAGGTTCGATCTTTCCCACTCCTAGCTTCGGATTCGATGCCTCCGCCGGGTCGCTCAACACCTCCCACTTCGTGAACCCTGGTTTTAGTAATCAGTTTGTCAATCCGGGCTTTCAGAACCCGCTGGGGAACTTCGGGTCAGCCCTCTCGAACCCCGCCTTCACCGCTTTTAATACCCCCGGCTTCGGGACCGGAGGCGGACACCCCGGCTTCATCAATATGGGAGGGCCGCCCAACCTCCACACCACGCTCCCGATGCCTCCCATGTTCTCCATCGGGATCCTCTAAACAGAGGGCGAGACGGTCATTTCCGTCGCTCCTAGTGCCTCTTCGCAGAAGAGGCGAGCGCTAGAAGAAGAGCCACCGCAAGGGGGCTCTCTTTTCTTTTAGAGGGGCTTG
>CAZDLH010000642.1:0-1970 GCA_964505925.1 uncultured Burkholderiales bacterium | reverse complement strand
GGAAACTTTTTCTTTAGGAACTGAAAGAGATCTCGGGGAAATGCTACAATAGTCTATGTGCCCCCAGAGAAGCCTACCGCTGTGATGAAACCGCTCTTTTGCAAGCGCGGTTTCATCACAGCGGTTCGAGCCCTCTACTATAAGGAGTCGGGGTCACAGAGAATCACGGAGGTTGCATGTACTGTCCGTCCTGCGACAAAACCTACGGAGCGGTCCATAGTCGGTGCCCGGAGTGTCACTCCTGGCTGAAGGTGTCCGCTCCCGCGAACCATCGGTCTAAGAGCGCGAAAGCCGCCGCCGGAAGTGCGGGCGCTAGCGCCTCTTTTTCAACCGGCGGCCAGGATGGAGGTATCTCATGGGAGGACCCGACGAGCGGCGGAGCCTCCGGTTGGGGCTCTGCTGGTGGTGCCTGGGGCGATAGTTCGCCTAGCGGATCGCCGACCGATCAGACCCCGAGCGCCGGGAGTACCTGGGGCGGCGGTGGATGGGGAGAGGCGGACAAAAGTCAGAGCTGGGGAGAGCCGGCTCCCGCCAAAGAGACCTCGGGATGGCTCGCAGGAGAAGCCAGCGAGAGCAGTTGGGGTGGTGGGGTTTCCGCTGCCGAGCCGAACTCTCCACGGGCGAGCGCGATGGCCCCAGCTCCGGAGGACGAGTCCGGGTGGTTAGGGAGCGGAGGTGGAGTCCCGGTGGCCTCCCCGCACTCGAGGTCGCCGGTTCCGGCGCCTAGCAGCAGCGGTGGCGGCGGTGGCTGGCTCGGTGGAGCAGGCGAAGAAGAGCAAGAACCCGGATGGCTCGGCAGCGGCGGGGGGGCAGAGCCCGCGAGCCGCCGGAACGAAGGTTGGGAATCGGCGAGTGAGAGCGCCCCCACGGGTGGTGGTGGCTGGCTCGGCGACGCGCCCGATGAACCGGCTCCCAGCATGACCGACATGCTCGATGAAGCCATAGACCGCGAATCGGGTGACGAGTACGTCGACGACAGTTGGGTCGATGAAGAGATCAAAGACAGCGAGTTCGACGATCTAGGGGTCCCCGAGTACGTGACGTCGGGAGGCGGTGGCGAATCCGGGGGCGGTTTCATGAAGGCCTTCCTAGCGATCTTGATGGTGCTTCTGGTCGGCGGAGCCACTCTACACTTTAGCGGAGGCACGAAAGGGGAAGAGGAGCTCGCAGCCGAGCAGCAGTCTCGGGACCTCGAGACGGCGAGGCTCATCGTCGAAGCCGGAAGAGAAAACCTGGAGAAAGGGGATGCGGCATCGGCCGCTGTGCAGTTCCGAGCCGCACTGTCCGATCTCCACGCCAACGGAGGAGAAGTGGCCGAGATGGCCGAGGTGGAGGTCCTCTTGGGACGCGCACTCTTTCGGAGCCAGGATTTTGAAGCGGCCCACGAACAGTGGAAGAAGGTGGCCATCGGACCGGAGCAGTACCGCGCCGAAGCTACCCAAGGGTTAACCGAAGCGAGCAGGCAGCTCCGCATCAAGGGCAACGGATTGGTGGTCGAGGGGCAGCGAGCCTATGAAGCGGGCGAGGCCAACCGAACGCTTCAGCTCGGCAAGGAGGCTTTGGCCATCTTCGAGGCCCACAACGGAGGTAACGACCAGCTCGGAAAGGCCAACGCGGTGATCGGTCGCGGCTACTACCGGGGTCGGGACTACGGACGGGCGGAAGAGCATCTTCGGAGGGCACACCAGCTCTTCCCAGCGGGGAAATATACCAGTGATCTGGCGATGGTACGCGAAGCGACCCGGCCTGTGTATCAAGCGCCTCCCCCCCCAGCTCCGCAGCAGTCTAGACCCCGCACGGCCTCCGCTCCACCCCGACCCGTCCAGGTTCAAAGCGTTCCCCAGGCGCCTAACGCCCGCAGGCCGAGCACTCGACCTGCCCCCCGCCGAAGCGCCTCGGGAGGCAGCCAGCAGTCCGGTCAAGCAGCACCTCAGCAGCCTCAGCGGATGAAGGAGATCCCCGGTGGCCGG
>CAZDLH010000641.1:0-1974 GCA_964505925.1 uncultured Burkholderiales bacterium | reverse complement strand
GAGGAACTTCGAGACCACGTCGACCGCCGACATGATGTAGCCACCGCCGTTGTTTCGAAGGTCGAGGATGTAGCCTTCGGCCCCCTTGGACTCCAGCGACCGCAGCGCCGCCTCTAACTCCTGGTCGGTCTTCTCTCCGAACATCTGCAAGCGCAGATAGCCGATCCGGTGCCCGTCCTTCTCCTGTAGGGAGCTGGTGACCGAGCTGACCCGGATCTGATCTCGAGTGAGGGTCACATCGAAGGGGAGCTGCTGACTCTTGCGCCGGATCGTCAAGAGCACTTTACTCCCCACCGGTCCCCGTAGACGGTCTTGAGCATCCTCCACCGTGAAGCCGATGGTGGACTCCCCTTCGATGGCCAAGATGACGTCGCCCGCCATCAGGCCGACCCGGGAAGCGGGACTATCGGGGATCGGCCTCGCTACCGTCAACCGGTTCTGGGTTCGCTCACTCAGTTCGATATCGATCCCGACCCCACCGAAATCGCCGCCCGACATCGACTCCCGAAGCCTCTGATACTCCTCAGGATCGAGAAACACGGTGTACTTATCGTCGAGCCCCTCCACCATCCCTTCGAGCACCCGGTGCGAAAGCCAGTTGTCCTCCAGCGTCTGGGGGTGCTCGTTGGCCACCTTTGTAAACTCGCGAGCCAAGAGGCCTTGAGCTTCCTCTAGACTTACCTCGTCTCCATACTCGGGCTTGCTGTAAGGGATCCCCCGCTCGCGCAGCGACTCACTCAGGCGCTTAAAGGTGCCGTCGAGCATTCGGTTGGGCGGGACGTCCTCGATGAACTCGGTTCGCACTAGTGTGATCATATTATCGACTACGCCGTAGGCCTCTTTCGCGTCCGGCATGGTCTGCGCGTACGTTACGGAGGTTAAAAAAGCGAGTAGAAGAGCGAGTAAATAGTTCGGGAAGGGGGTTCGAATTCTCATCTTATAGCATCAACCGTTCGACACCGTAGGGGTTTCATCCCCTACAGTCGGCTCATCGGGTCGATCGGCTCTCCATGGAAACGCACTTCGAAATGGAGGTGAGGCCCGGTCGACATCCCGGTACTCCCGACGTAGGCTAGCGGCTGACCTCGCCCGATCTGTTGACCCGCGCTCACCGCCAGTCGCGAAGCGTGAGCGTAAAGGGTGGTGTAGCCGCCGCCGTGGTCTAGCACGACCGTGTTGCCATACCCGCCGTACCATCCGGAGTGGATCACCACCCCGTTCTCTGCGGCTACGATGGGAACCCCGTAGCCGACCCCGAAATCGACCCCTGCGTGAAAGCGCGTGGTCCCGTGAATGGGGTGAACGCGGTAGCCGTAGGACGAGGTTATGGGCCCGTTCACCGGGTAGATGTACCCCCCCGCCAGCCGAGGAACCGCGCGGCTGGGCACAGCCCTAGCCCGGATCATCGCCTGCAGCTCCTTCTCTTTGGCAACGTTGCTGTGGGCGATCTCGTCGATCCGACCACTGAGCGCCGAGCGATGGGTCTGGATGCGGGCGAACAGGTCGTCCTGGGCGGCCTTTAGTCGAGCCAGCGAGTCGACGCGGTCCTTCTGCTCTGCCTGCAGTTTAGCGAGCTGGACGACCAGCGAGCGCGCCGCGTCCCGTTGGGTATCGAGCTCCTGTTTATGTTCCCGAACGCTTCCGATAAGCTGGGAGTCCGACTTTAAAATACGCTGCAGAAAGTCGGCGTGGTTAAGAAAGTCGGTGAAGTCGTCGGACTGCAGAAGCACTGCGAGATAGCTCACCTCGCCCTGCTTATGGATCGCCCGGAGCCTCTTCTCTAGAGCGGTCTGAGCTCGAAGAAGTCGAAGCGAGGTCCGCTGGAGGCGCACCTTGATCTCGGCCAACCTCCCCCGGGCATCCGTCAGCCTGACGTTCCGCGGAGCGATCCGGGGCATCGTTGTGGCCGACGTGCCGGCCCGCGTCGAGTGGCCCGACAGCGGCGAAATCTTCGCGACAATCGAATTGGAGCCG
>CAZDLH010000640.1:0-1979 GCA_964505925.1 uncultured Burkholderiales bacterium | reverse complement strand
AGGAGCTCCTGGAGGAGGCCAACAAGCTCGACCCCGATCGAGAGGGACTCTACGAGCAGACCTATGGGACTCCGCTATCGGCCGGTCGGGTCTACGCTCCGGTCCCCAGCTATCGGGAGTCCTCCCCTGCCGCTACGCGGCCCGAGGAGCGCACCGCCCCCGCCCCGGAACGACCCGCTCCCCCACCCCATCCGGGGGTCTATATCCCCGTTAGAATCCGGATCGAGGCCTTCCATAACGATCGGGAGAAAGAGACTCTCGTTCTTCTGTTCTCCGACGGTGCGGAAGGGCACTCTCTGGAGTTTCCTCGCCCTCGCATGCTGACGGACTACGGGACTCTCTTGGGGACGGTGGCCACCGGCCTGTTTTCCACCGTCAGCTCCGAAGTGGTTCGGCGCCTGCATCACCAAGGAGAGCGAGAGCCCTGGCGGCACTACCGCTTTCTCAACGAACGGGGGGAGCCGCTCCTAGAGATCGTCTCCCACCCCTTTCGAGTGGGCTCTTAGAGCCTAGCCTGGCACCGGAAACGTCCCGCCCTTCGAGCGGACCGGATCGACGAGGACCCGGCCCGCCCGCGAGTTTAGTACTCGGGCGTGAAGCGCATGTTGGCCCAGATGAAGGAGTAGACATCCGCCTCTAGAGCCAGTCGCTGTTCTGTGGAGACCGAACCGTGCCCGGCTCTAGTCTGGATCCGGATCATCACCGGAGCCTCACCTTCGTGATGCTCCTGAAGGCGCGCCGCGAATTTGAAGGAGTGCGCCGGAACCACCCGATCGTCATGGTCGGCGGTGGTGATCAACGTGGCTGGGTAGGAAGTCCCCGGTTCCAGGACGTGGTACGGTGAATACTCCAGCAGATATTCAAACATCTCAGGCGAATCGTCCACCGTACCGTAGTCGGCCGCCCAGCCCGCCCCTGCTGTGAAGGTGTGATACCGCAGCATATCCAGCACTCCGACTGCGGGGACCGCCACGCGGGCTAGATCCGGGCGCCGGGTCATGGTAGCTCCCACCAGCAGGCCGCCGTTGGAACCGCCCGCGATCGCCAAGCGTTCGGGGTTCGTGTAGCCGTTCTCGATCAGATACTCTCCGGCTGCGATAAAATCGTCGAACACGTTGAGCTTATTCATCCGGGTTCCCGCCAGGTGCCAGTTCCGGCCGTACTCGCCTCCCCCACGGATGTTGGGCATGGCGTAGACCCCGCCTTGCTCGAGCCAAGCGATCCGCGAAGGGTTGAAACTCGGGGTGAGGCTGATGTTGAACCCACCGTACGAATAGAGATAGGTCGGGTTCTGACCATCCAGTTCCAGGCCTTTCTTGTGGACGATGAACATCGGGACCCGAGTACCGTCCGCGCTCTCGAAGAACACCTGCTTGGTCTCGTAGGCTTCCGGGTCGAAATCCACCTCGGCCATCCGATACAGCTCCACGGCTTCGGTCTTTAGATCGTAGCGAAAGACGGTGGTGGGATAGGTGAAGGAAGCGAAGCCGAAATAGGTATGGGTCTCGTGCTGCTTGCCGTGAAAACCGTGGGCCGATCCGATGCCCGGCAGCTCGATCTCGGTCTCTAAGGCGCCGTCGAGAGAGAACACTTTTATCTCGGATCTGGCATCTATCAGATAGTGGGCGAAGAGCTTCCCGCCGACCGTAGACACGTCCAGTACGTTCGACGTTTCGGGTATCACGGTAGCCCATTCCTGAGGGGCATCGAACTCGAAGCTAACGACGCGATAGTTCGGCGCATCGATATTCGTGAGCATCAAAAAGCGAGAGCCGTCGTTGGTGATCACCTCCGCTTCTGCGAAAAGGTCGTCAGCCACCATGACGAAGTCCCCATCGGGGTCGGCCAGATCGCGGATATAGACCTGGTTTCCGCTGGTGTTCTGAGCGGCGGTCACCACCAGATACCTCTGGTCCTCGGTCACCGATCCTCCGACATACCGGATCGGCTCGTCATCTCCGAACACCACCCGGTCCTCC
>CAZDLH010000639.1:0-1980 GCA_964505925.1 uncultured Burkholderiales bacterium | reverse complement strand
CGCTTCGGACTCGATGGCCAGAGGGCCGGGCACGACCGGTCGGGACCCGGTGGCGATGATGGCGTGATCGAAAGTGACGGTCTCGCCGGACCCCTCGACCTCCACGGTGCGGGCGTCTTTGAACCGGGCGGTCCCTTGGATGTGATCCACCTTGCGAGCTTTACGGAGCTGACCGAGACCTCCGGTCAGCTGTTTGATCACGCTGTCCTTCCAGCCGACGAGCTTCGAGACGTCGATCTCGGGCGGTCCGAAGCTGATCCCGAAAGCCTCCGCTTCCTTGGCTTCGTGCAGCACTTTGGCGGCGTGCAGGAGAGCTTTCGAAGGGATGCAGCCCCGGTAGAGGCAGACCCCCCCTGGGTTCTTCTCTTTGTCGATCAAAAGGGTAGACTTCCCTTTGTCCGCGGCCATGAAGGCAGCAGCGTACCCTCCAGGACCGGCGCCGATGACCAACACCTCTACATGACGACTCATACCGTTCTCCTTTTCATCTTACCGAACAGCAGCCGGCGATCCCGCGACTCTCTCCGGAGGCTTCGGGGGAAACCTCCGGAAAAGAGAGCGCTTTGGATCAGGGCTGTGGCGAGGGTTTCGCCGTTGGGCTTAACCCTCGAAGGCTACTAGGCCCGGGTTCTCGAGAGCTTCGCAGACCCAGCGCAGGAAGCGCGCCGCGTCCGCCCCGTCGATCGATCGGTGATCGTAGGACATACACAGCGGCATAACGAGCCTGGGGTAGAAGGTTCCGTCGTCGTAGACCGGCTCCATGGAGGCCCGGGACACGCCTAGGATGGCCACTTCTGGGGGGTTCACGATAGGGGTGAAGGCGTGACCTCCGATCCCTCCTAGGTTGGTGATGGTCATGCACGAACCTTGCAGATCCTCGGGACGGATCTTCTTGTTGCGCGCTTTCTCAGCGATCTCGTTGAGGTCGGCGGCCAGCTCTTTGATGTTCTTGGTGGGCACATCGAAGACGACCGGTACCAGCAGGCCGCGGTCGGTATCGACGGCCACGCCCAGGTGATGGTACTCCTTGTAGACGATCTCCTGGTTCGCCATGTCGATAGAGGCGTTGAACTGAGGGAACTTCTTGAGCGCGGAAGCCAGGATCTTGAGCAGGATCGCGGTGATCGTGATCTTGGCCCCTTTCGGGTCGGCCGCGTTCAGCTTCTTTCGCATGGACTCTAGATCGGTGATGTCGGCTTTGTCGAACTGTGTCACCTGGGGGATGGTGCTCCAGGCCAGGTGCATCTGTTCGGCGGTCTTGCGACGGATGCCGCTCATCTTCTCGACCCGAACCGAGCCGAACTTGGAGAAGTCCGGCAGGGGAGCCGCGTACGCCGCCGCGCCCATGGAGCTCGCTGGAGCGGCGGAACCGGTTCCGGTGAGCATCGATTTGGCGAAGGCTTTGACGTCCTCCACCGAGATTCGGCTTTTCGGGCCGGTCCCTTTCACCCGCGCGATGTCCACCCCGATCTCTCGGGCCAGTCGTCGCGTGGAGGGGGCCGCCGGGGCGAGCCTACGCTCGCCCGCCGAGGAGCCGTTGCGAGACGAGGGCTCCACCGCCGCGGAAGGCCCCGAGGGGTCCACTTTGGCGCGAGGCTCGCTGGGAGCCGAGCGGGTCGACACCGGAGCGGCTTTGCCTTCGGACTTCGAGCTCTCGGTCGCGGCCGGCTCAGCGGGGCCCTCGCTCGCGCTGGCCTTGTCCGAGGGGCCGTCGGAGGAGGAGTCGCCGCCTCCGGCTTCGCTCTCGGCCTCCACGGTGAGGACCACCGAGCCGATGGTGACCGAGGAGCCCGCGGACACCTTGATCTCTTTCACCACTCCGGCGACGCTCGAGGGCACCTCTAGGCTGGCCTTGTCGGTCTCGACCTCGATCACGGGGTCGTCCACCGCAATGGTGTCACCCACCGAAACCAAGACCTCGATCACTTCTACACTATCGATAGTCTCACCCAGTTCGGGGAGATGAAATTCGGTTGCCAC
>CAZDLH010000638.1:0-1982 GCA_964505925.1 uncultured Burkholderiales bacterium | reverse complement strand
CTCCGAGGTGAGGGCCGAGTCGAGGGCTTCCAAGTCGTTGAACGGCACCGTCCGACAGCCGTCGAGCAGAGGTGCGAACGGCTCTCGATACTTGGCCCGTCCGGACACCGAAAGCGCGCCGAAGGTCTTGCCGTGGTATGAGCCTTCGGTGGAGACGAAGCCCGTTCGCCCCGTCGAGATCCTAGCTAGCTTCATAGCCGCTTCCACCGCTTCGGTGCCGCTGTTGGAAAAGAACGACACCTCGAGACCTTCGGGGGTGACCCGGGCGAGCTCCGCCGCCAGGCGCGCTTGGAGCGGATTGAAGAAGACGCGAGAGCTCAGAGCTTGGCGATCTAGCTGATCCTTGACCGCGGCCACCACTTTAGGGTGGCGATGGCCTAAGGAGAAGACCCCGTAGCCTCCGGAAAAATCCAGGTAGCGCCGACCGGTCTGATCGACGACCCAGCACCCGTCGGCCTGGACCTCCAAGGCTCCGAAGCCGGTGATACGCAGTAGCCTCGCCAGATCACTGGAGATGTGATCGCGATACTGCGCTACCACTTTTGAGAGGGTCGCGGGCTCGAGTTCTAAGAGATTTGTCTGCGCTTCGGTCATAAGCTAGGAACGGCGGCGATTTCGACTAGGTTCAAGGCGCCTCCTGCAGCTGTCGCTGGCTCAGGAGCCTGCAGCCTTGATTTACTAGGAGGGCTTCGCTCACATCCACCGAGGGGCACAGGGCGGCGATCCGATGGAAGAGCCCGCCGCAGCCGAATACGGACAGCTCCTGGCCGTCGAACTGATCCTGGTAGCGGTCGATCAGGCCTCCGATGGCTTCGGCGTGACCGTACAAGATTCCGGCTTGGATGGCCTCGACGGTGTCCACGCCGTAGGGGCGCTCGGGCACCGTCTGGGCGATCTCGTTCGGCAGGTGGGGAGCGCTCTTGGTCAGCGCCCGCAGCTGGGTGACGAGCCCGGGCAAGATAGCCACCCCGAGGATCTCGTTGTCGGTCGACATCAGGGTCAAGGTGGTCGCCGTGCCGCAGTCGACCACCACCAGCGGCCCCGAAGTCTGACTGCGAGCGGCCACCAGACCGGCGATCAGGTCGGCCCCGATCTCCTGGCGGATGGAGCCGGCCATGCTCAGGCCGTGGGCGGCGTTCACGTCCACCCAGAGGTAGGAGGCCGGGCTGAAGGTGGTGGCCGCCCGTTGTAAGGTGTCGTTGAGCTCGGGGACCACGCTGGCCACCGTGAGGTGGACCCGGTCGGCGGTCACATCGCAGACGCTCATGAGCCGATTCCAGGAGTCCAGAAGCTGGCTCGGAGAGGGGAGCGGTCGAGTGGGTAGACGGCTGGAGGCCCATAGTTCGTCGTTGCGGTATAGCGCCAAACATAGCTGGGAGTTGCCCGCGTCCACAGTAAGAAAGACGTTCATGACCCGAGCCCCTTTAGCCTTAGACAAGCGCATTCCTACATGCCGGGCTAGAGGAGTTCCTTTGGGCCCGACCGGCCCGCATTTTAAGCTCGCCACCGACGGGGCTCGGAAGCGATTCGGACGAGGGCCCGGCTGGCGGTGGAGTGAGCCGCCCCGGACGTTTCCGAAGGGGACCGCCGGTCGAGGAAGGAAGGTCTTCCCGTCTCGGGGAACCATCCCGACAACCCTCGAAATGGAGACTTAGGACCTTGGACCTGAAGACCGGAATCGATCTGCGACTAAAGTTTACTCCTGGCCGGACGTCGGTCTACAGCTTGAAGACCCACCTAGAGCAGCACGTGCAGCAAGGAGAACAGGTCTTTAACGAGACGGAGAATCTCTTTACCAACGATCTGCGTCAGAGGATCTTAGCGGTCGACCCGGACGGTTCGGCGCACCTGCTGAACATCATGACTCCCGAGGGGGGCGATCCGACAGGGCCCGAACGACAGATCGTCTACCAGCGCCTCGGGTCCCGGGGGGAAGTGCTGGACGTGTCGGGGATGAACCCGGCCAACTCCTTCGCTCTGCC
>CAZDLH010000637.1:0-1988 GCA_964505925.1 uncultured Burkholderiales bacterium | reverse complement strand
AGCTCGTGCGCACCGGCGAAGTGAGCGCTCCTATCGTGATCGGCCGCGATCATCTCGACTCGGGTTCGGTGGCCTCCCCGAACCGCGAGACCGAGGCGATGAAGGACGGGAGCGATGCGGTCAGCGACTGGCCGCTCTTGAACGCCTTGGCGAACACCGCCTCCGGCGCCCACTGGGTCTCCTTCCACCACGGTGGCGGGGTGGGGATGGGCTTCTCCCAGCACGCGGGTATGGTCGTGGTGGCCGACGGGACGGACAACGCCAGGGAGCGCCTAGACCGCGTGCTCCATACCGATCCCGCCTTGGGCGTTATGCGCCACGCCGACGCTGGGTACGAAAAGGCCCAAGCCTGCGCTCGAGAGCGCGGAGTGAAGATCCCGATGCTCGACTAGCGCAAGGCCCTTATCGGTCGCGAGTCCGACCCCTCACCCTTCGTCGGTGGTATCATCGGCGAAGGGGAGGTCGAGCTCCGTTCCCGTCAGCTTTTGGGGGAGACGCATCAGCACACCGCCTTCGGGCGCGAGCTGCAAGGGGGTTCCCCGGAAGATCTCATCGCTTTGGGACAGTCCGGTGGCCAGCGCGGTCTCCGTGGCCAGCGGAAGGTGCAGCTCGGCCGCTCCGTCCACCACCCGATAGGTGCTGAGCTCTCGGTACCGGTCCGAAAGGGTCTCGACCTGTTCGAGGTTAGCCGGCCAACGCTGATGTTTCTGGCGATAGTCCAAGAGGGCCGCCGCCCCCCGAAGGCCCCACATCTGAGTCCGGATCAACACGATCTGATGGTAGGCTCGCCCTAAACTCGGCACCATCACCTCGGTCAGCAGCCCTCGGCGACCCGACCAGAAGTCCCCCCACCGAAAATCGCCTAGAGGAGACACCGTGGAGCCGTCCCCTCCGGCCTCGAGATCCACGAGAACGGACCCCATGTAGTTCTCATAGATGCGCAGCTCCCGGGCCAACAGCCCCGGCATCTTCAGAAGTACGGCTTCGGAGTCATCGGACGCCGGAACCCCGCCCTCTCCGGACACCATGTCGGTCCAGGTGTTGCGAAACATCACCATCTCCGTACCCATCGACAGATAGAGGAGGTCTCGCGGAGGGATGGCTTCTTGAACGAACGGTCCCAGAGCCTCCCAATCTAGCTCCTGCCAGGCCCGGTCGTTGAGGGTCAGCCCCCACAGCTGGCGGGTAGCGGCCACCTGCAGCGCCACACCCACCAGGTCGTGCATCATGGTGTGATAGCCCTGGAGCGCTTCCCCCACCCGTAGAGCAGCCAAGAGGTAGCTGGTGGCCTCCCTCAACTGCCCCTCGGCGACCAGCGAGTTCGCGTAAGCCAAAAGACCCCTATGGACGTTCCTGAGTGCCAACATATCGACGATGGGCGTATCCATATCGAGGCCTTGACTGGCCACGGGAGCCATAAAGAGAGGCTTCTCAAAGGCGGAAGCGATGCGGGGAACCAGTTCGGAAAACGCTTTTCGGCGGGAGAGATAAGCTTGGTCGGAAGCTTCGAGATAGGCTAGATGCTGCGGCACGGTGAGATCGGAGTACTGGTCCACCCAGTCCTCGATGATCCTGGGGAGATCCCCGGGGTCACCCGCTTGCTCTGAAGTGCCCCAGTATCGTAGGAGAGCCGGTTCGAGAAACCCGTTCTGCTCCGGGTCTTCGGCTCGGGCTGCCATATCTGAGAATCGCTCTTGGGCTGCTACCGAGGCCGCTTGGACCTGCTGCGGGTAGGCGGGAGCAGGATTTCGGACCCACCAGCTATAGAGGAGGACCAACGCACAGACCACCAAGGCGAAAGCGATAAGCAGCTTCTTCATACCTATAGGCGTTCGCAACTCCCCACTTCGCCTCCTGGAAAGGAACACCGCCGCCGGTGGCGGGGAAGAGGAGACTTCGCCCACTATAGGAACAGATCGGCATGATCGTCAGAACTGCACTCATCTTACTCTTACTGGCTTCTTCGGTGTGGGCGGACAGCGGCACTT
>CAZDLH010000636.1:0-1997 GCA_964505925.1 uncultured Burkholderiales bacterium | reverse complement strand
CAGTGAGGCTCGATTGAGAGTGGTCAACGGAATGGAGAATACTCGAAAACGGTCGAGGGTATTATCCTCGAGAGGGTTCTGGGCAAACCCCGCTTTCTTCAGATTCGGCTTGGAAAAAGCGTCCGAATTGATGATGACGATACAGTCGTCTTTAAGATCCTCTAGGTTTGCCGCCAGGGCAGCCGGGTTCATTGCGACCAAGACGTCGGTGCTGTCTCCAGGGGTGAAGACTTCTCGAGAGGATAGGTTCACCTGAAAGCCGCTCACGCCGGCCAGCGTGCCTGCAGGAGCTCGGATCTCTGCTGGAAAGTCAGGGAAGGTGGATATATCGTTTCCGGCGATCGCCGACGCGTTGGTGAACTGAGTCCCGGTCAGCTGCATACCGTCCCCCGAATCCCCGGAGAACCGCACTACAACGGAACTAAGTTCCTCGAACTGGGGGGTGCCCGGTGGTGAACTCATATCTCTTGAACTCCTCATGCGACAGTCTTCGAGGCAATATCCTCTAAAGGCAAGAGAAAATCCTGGTTCTACGAAGAACTGAAAAAAATGAACAGTCCTGCCGTCGCCGTATTCGGCATCCAACCCTCGCTGCTCGCATTAGCGCACGCAGCTTCCTACGCCGACCTCGAACTCCGAGGGATCTGGTCCCCGGATCACTCACAGACCCTCAAGTTCGCCCTACTTCTGGGCACCTCAGCCTTCCCCGATCCCGTCAGACTCTTCGACAGCCTCGACAGTAGAGCGCTCGTCATCTGCGCCGAGGAGCACATCGGTGAGCTTCGAGCCCACCGCGCACTCGCAGCCGACCCCCCTTACTCACTGATCGTCGGGCTGCCTGGTCGCGAGGCTTCCGTTTCCCCACCCCAAGCCGACGAAGGAGGCTATTTTCTACGGCTCTTAGACCCGGAAACGTTCCCTTTGGACCGAGTACCTAGTGCCCCGCTGCCCCTGAGAGCCAGTTCGAAACCCGAACCCACACCTCGAGCGCAGACTTGGCTCGAGCTCCTTCGAGTGAAACTCGAGGAGAAGTAAAGAGAGCTCTAGGCCGCAGCAACAGCCTTGCGAAGAAGCCCTTCTCTCCGGTTGAGATGAAAGTAGTTGTGAACTAAGTTCTGACCGGGGAGCTCGTACCGCACTTCGTTGCGAGCGATACCTTTCTCTCGGATCGAAAACTCGATCACCTGGCATCGACTAGCCTTTGGGTCCCTGGTCGTGAGCCTCGCGACTTTGGTCTGTCGGCACAGAACCAGTTCTTGATGGAGGCCTCTTAGATCTCCGAGGCGATAAGTAACGCTGGACTCACCATCGATCTCGATGTAAGTCCACCCATCGTGCAGTAGATTTCCCGGCCGCTTCAGATAGCTCCGGAAACGTAGCGACTCCAAAGTGGAGATGGAAGTGAGGAGCCCGCCCTGTTTGAGTCGGTCGAAAAGTTCGGGCAAAACATGTGCTGAGAGTTTCTTCGTCATCGATCTAGGCTCCAGTCGCAGTATTCTTGATCCTAGGATACGCGATGCACTCTCAACGATTTATGGAATCCCCCGAAAAGTTGTTAAATCCCTGTTACAACTCGTAAAAAACCTAGCCCTGCGCGCTGGGCGACCCCATAGACAAGCCTGAGAGATAGAACTCCGCATAGAACTCCAAGAGCGGCTCGAACCCCCTCGCGTGCGCCACGTAGTCTCTCTCAATGCGGTCCAGGGCGGCCGTAAAGTCCTCGTGGAGCAACCCCTCCCCGGAGCGCCTCAGACAAGCTAGAGCACTGTAGAAACGAAGGAGCGTTACCGTAAGGTATAAGAGCACCAAGCTCGGTAGCAGCGGTCGATTCAATAGAAGCGACTTGCGGTGAACCACCATGGACACGAACGGTCTCATCCACTCGTCGAACCGCTCCGTCTTCGTCAGCTCGATGTACGGAGCCAACCGGTCCAATCCGCCGACCCAGTCCGCTTCGCGCAGGTGGACCTCCTCGCCGAGAAAACAAACAGGAACCG
>CAZDLH010000635.1:0-2000 GCA_964505925.1 uncultured Burkholderiales bacterium | reverse complement strand
TAGCCGTTTCACACTCGGGGTGTTCGCTGAACAGCAGAAGCTGAACTTCGATCTCCTCTCGGACTTCAACAAGGATGTTGCCGAGAGCTTCGACGTCCTGTACGAAGAGTTCCACGGAATGCGTGGAGTTGCGAAGCGCTCGGCCGTGGTGATCAATCCGGATCTCACGGTAGCCTATCGTTGGGTATCCGACGACGCTTCCGTAAAACCCGATCTGGCCGAGATCAAAAAAGCTCTACAGTCGTAGAGCCGGTGTCTGGAGAGTTCGTCTAAAGCGACGAAACCGAGGTCCGACTCGGGACCTCTCCCCCTCGGAAAAAGAAGCGGCCCCTACCGGTTTCGGTAGGGGCCGCTCACGTTTGGTGGAGGTGGCGGGATTCGAACCCGCGTCCGAAAGACCCCCCGTCAGGCTTTCTACGAGCGTAGTCTCAGCTTAATCTCGGTCGAACCCCACTCTGAGACCAGATAGGTCCGACCCAGTTCCCACTTTGAGTTTCGCGTTACCGTCGAGAACAGTCCGGCGCGGCTAGTCGCTCAAGGTTGACACCCACTTCCCAGGCCGAACGACGAACCCGGGAGGGGCGTAGCAGTTTAGGCTGCTAGTGCCAGTTTAGGTTTGGCAGTTGTTGTTTTTCCGTCACTTTTTACGAGGTTTACGGAGTAGCTCGGCTCGCTTACCGGAAGAGATCGATCCCTCGTCGAGACCAGTCACCCCCAGGTGCATGAAGTAAGACTCAGTATAAGATAGTGACCGCTTGTGTCAACTCTCTTAGGAGTCTCACGAAGCCTTCAACCGGAGCTCGGACCGAAAGTTCCCGAGAAGCGGACTACGCCATGACCCGGTTCAGCTGTTGTGGGGTCACCGGTTCACCCAGCAGATACCCCTGAGCTAGGGTACAGCCGCAAGCTCTCACCTGCTCGAAGATCTCCTTGGATTCTACCCCTTCGGCTACCACCGGCACTTCCAGCGCGGCGGCGAACCTCACCAAGCCTTGGCATAGCTTGAAGGCTTCTCGGTCTGTGGGAAGTCTCTTCACGAGGTCCCCGTCGATCTTCAGCAGCCGGATCGGGAGGCTGCGCAGCAAAGATAGGTCGCAGACCCCTTTCCCGAAGTCGTCGAGCACAACTCCGACCCCCCACTGAGCCAGATGTCCGAGAGCCGCCCTGATCCGCTCGGGGTCCATCTGGGTCACCTTCTCCGACACCTCTACGAAAACGTCGTGGGGCTTCACACCGCTACGCTCCAGCTGCTTCATGAAGCGGCTGGGAAAGGCCGAATCCATCAGCTGCCGATGGCTCAGATTCAAAGACATGAAGTGCCGCTTCATAAACTTCTGGCGAGCGACTTCGAAGGCTTCGGAGATCAGCTGCTCTCCCAGCGGCAAGATCATACCGCTCTCTTCAGCCACCTCGAGAAACTCGATGGGGTGTACTTCCCCCCGCAGAGGGTGCGACCACCGCACCAGCGCCTCAACCCCGCGAACTTTCATCTTTGCCAGCTCGTAGATCGGTTGATACAACAGGGTGAACTGACCTTGGGCCACGCCTCGGCGGACCTCGTCTTCCACCCGCTTTCGACGCTCCCGTTCTTGGCGAACCTCCTCAGAGAAGAAGAGAGCTCGACTCCTGCCCGCTTCTTTGGCCTTATACATGGCGTGCTCGGCCTGCTCCACCAGGGACTCCTTGTCGGGGGCCGGTCCGGGATACAAAGCGATGCCGACCGAAACGGACACCTGGACCCGTTGCCCGTTCACCTCGAACGGCTTCGACAGCTCCTGCTGGAGGCGATTAGCGATACCTCGGACCCGGGCCAACAGGGCATCGCTGCCGGCGGCAGCGCCCTCCAGGAAGCTGACGATCATGAACTCGTCCTCGCCCCGGCGTGCGATAGCGGTATCTCGCTCGATCACCGTCTGCTGGATCCTCTCGCCGACCAGTCTGAGCAGCTGGTCTCCGAGCTTCGTCCCCATCGCTTCATTGACGCGGCGGACATGGTCTAG
>CAZDLH010000634.1:0-2001 GCA_964505925.1 uncultured Burkholderiales bacterium | reverse complement strand
ACGAACTGCTGCTACCGCGACAGACCCCCCAGGACGAGACCTTCCACTGGTCGCGCTTCTGGCACGGCTACGAGTACGAAGAGCTGCTGAAGGAGCGCTTCGATCTGAGCCCGGTTCCGTTTCGCATCGCCGGACTGGAGCTGCGCCCTAGGGCCGTAGCTTCGACCAGCAGCGGTGCGCGACCGAAGCTGTTCTTGGAAGCTGGCCTGACGCTGCCTGCGAGCGACGTCGCCAACCACCGCAGCTTCACTTTAGGCTCGGACCTCTACATCTCCAGCGAGGACTCGCCCTGGGGCAATATAGCGGCGGTGGGCTCCGGATCGGCGCCCCACACTTCGGCCGTCTGCCTATCGTGCGACGAGCACGGCGAGCCTTTGCCCCTCACCAGCGCGCGCTGGCCGAACCGAGCGTGGACCCTGCGACTGGGCGCCGAACCGGGAGAGGGCTCCACCCTCGAGTTCGTGCGCTTCGGCTGTCGCCTAGAGTCGCAACCTTTAGACCGGGTGCCCCCCGCCCTCACCATCATCGCCTCGGCCGACGATCTGCAGGTGGACGCCAGCGGTTACTCCCTGGTCCGCAACGAGGCCTACGAAAAGCGGGTGGAGCAGGCCCGACAGCTGGCCCACCGAGTGATGGGCCTGCTGGCGGACTCTCCAGCGAAAGGTCTCGCGGAAGCTCTGCCGGTGCCCGAACACGAGCGCGCGGCACTGCTTGCGCATCTCGACTAAGGCGGCGCTCTGAGCCATTTCGGACCATCGACGGCCTCGGCGAAAGGGACGAGCAGCGGCTGTGCGAACCATCCCCATGTGGACACCGAGGACAAAATCCGCTGGGGCGTAGTCGCCCGCGAGTCGACTTTCGACCAGTTCAAGCTGGATCTGAGCGGTCAACGCGGCGGCGGTCGCCATCGACTGACCCGACTCGAACTCGAGGAGATCGCAGCCTCCTTCGCCCTGTCGGATGCCCTTTTAGTCGAGATCGGACCCGATTCCGAACGCTTCGACTTCACCGCGGGAAGCCGAACGGGACACTCCGTCTTCTTTTTGCTCCGCTCGCGCTCGGAGGGGCAGTTCTTGGGCACTTGCCGTTTCGGACTCCACAAGAGGATCTTCGAGGCCTTGGGCGGCGTCGGAGACTGGTGGGAACTTCGCTCCGGCCAGATCAGCTCGTTTGAGATCTTCCGTAAGCTGCTCAACCGAGTCAGCGACGGGATCGCCGAACTCGACTCCGAAGACCGGATCCGTTGGGTGAACGCCGCCCTCAAGCGCGCGCTCCCCGAGACCGACTGGACCGGAGGCAAGCTCAGCGATATCGTGCGCGAGCGCGATCAGGTGCGCCTCCAGGCGCTGCGGGAACAGCACGCCACCGGAGTCGTGGTCCCCTTCGCCGTGCACCTTCCGAACGGCGAGCGCGTGGTCCTCGATCCCTCGCCGTGGTTCGACGAGAGCGGGCGCTTCGCTGGCACTTCGCTGGTCTTCCGCCAGGTACACGAAACAGCCCAGGAGGAGAATCGAGCCGAAGAGCTGTTCTGCATGTACGCACTGGCTAGCGCCCTGGGGCGAGCCACCACCGTCGAGGAGGCCCTGGAAGTGGCCGTGCAGCGCTCCATCGAACTGCTGGAACTTGCCGGCGGAGGGACCTTCCTGACTCACGCCGAGGGTGAGATCGCCCGGACCGCGGGGGACTCGGCCCTTTCCGACCCTGCCATCCAAGAGCATTTCGAGGGGCTCTTTCAGAACATCCCCAGCCACAAGAAGGTGCTCGTCGAGCGGGTGCTTTCCGATCAGCACCCTCTGTCGGCTCACGGGGTCCAGGGCTATATCTTGCTCCCCCTAGACCTCGGTCAGGGGCGTAGCGGGGCCCTCTGGTTCGTTTCTCGAGAGCAGGGGGCGTTCCCCCGGGAGACCGTCTCGTTGCTGATCTCCTCTGGCCAGCAGCTATCGACCATCCTAAAGAATCTGTTCTACACCCAAGAGCGCTTAGCCGCCGAGCACGACAAGC
>CAZDLH010000633.1:0-2002 GCA_964505925.1 uncultured Burkholderiales bacterium | reverse complement strand
CGCCCCATATGGCGCGCCCCCGCTCTACAGCGTCACTATCTCGATCAAAGGCGATCAATCTACCTTCACTTCCCAACCGCTCGAGAATCCCCCGACTGTACCCTCCGCCGCCAAACGTGAGGTCGACGATGGTATCTCCGGGCTCGATCCGGAGACCTTCTAAAATCTCTTGCAGCAAGACCGGGGCGTGATACCCGTCCTCACCGCCATTACTGTCTGAATTCATAGAACCGCGCACCGAAGGGAGGGCGGCGCTATCCATCCCCCTGCTCGGAAAGACAGCGCTGCTGCTCGACTCTCTTTTGAGCTTCAGCCTCTATCTGCTCCGAACGCCGCGGCCGTCGGCCGGACCCCGGATCGGGGGTGGGGTTCCGCCGCTTCCACAGTGGCGCTGGGGGTAGCCCAAGCTTCACCGGAAACCGGCTGTAGCTCAGATCAGATCTGGTACTTCTCATAGACATAGTCATCGAGTTCCTCTAGCCCTTCCTGCTCCATAGCCGCCCAACGCGTGGCCTCCCAAACTTTAAGACGATCGAGTGCTCCGGTTACGACCACCGGCCCCGGTTCGAGCCCAGCGTGCGAGCGGAGGTCGCTAGACAGTAGAACCCGACCAGCCTTGTCCAACTCGACGGTCACCGCCGATGCGAGCTGCAGGGTGACCCACCGCTGCCCTCTAGTATCCGTCTTTGAAATATTTTTAAGCTTTTGTAGAAAAAGGTTCCATGCTGGTCGAGGCAGAATCTCGATCGATCCGTCGGTGCCCTTTCGGAGCACCGCACCCTCACCGAAGTCGTAGCGAAAGGAGGAAGGGATCGTGAGTCGCCCTTTACCATCGAGCGTGTGCTCGAATGTGCCGGAAAACAGATATGTCTCCGAAGCCCCTTCCACCAGGATTCACCTTCCTCCACTTTAACCCACTCTGCCCCACAATTATAAACAGGCCCTCAGAAGGGTGTCAATGAGACTATTTCAAGCAGAATCAGAGAAAAAACCAAAAAGCACCAGATGTTGATGTCGGCATCGAACCGGAGGCTACATCTAGTCGAGAGAGGCCCTAAAGAAGGGATAAAAAGTTGATCCGGCCTCCGGTGGCACAGCTACGCCATGAAAGATTTCAACCAGGAGCTTCGAGAGGCCAGATTCGGCGGGAGACTTCGGTTGGAGACTCCGGTGGGAGACTCCGGTGGGAGAGAGTGGGGGACCGATCCGAGTAGTAAGACCGGGGCTCCCCTGAGCGACAGAGCCGCTGTCGGGCGGAGCTAGGTCAGAGGACGGAACCTCTGATTGGGCTGGAGGTCGCCAAGACTCTGCCCGTCCTTAAACCGGACCTGACCCTCAGACCCGAGACCCGCGATCTCCGGATAGATCGCAAGCGTAGCACCGCACTCGTCCACGACTCTCCCCCGGGCACCGCTCTCGAGCCCCTCTAGGCACTGCCCAGCCCTCTGCAAGAGCTGGAGGCCTCCGTCAGCCCGATACTGTCGGTAGTTCTCCTCCAAGCGAGCCAGGTACGCCCGGGCACACTCCAAGACCAAGTCCCGCTCCGGTTCGGCTCGATACCACTCCCGGATGGAGGTCGCGGCGAACGGGGGGGGCAAAGTGGGGCAATGATCCACGTTCAGCCCCACGCCTATGACGGCGCGCTCCAGGACGGACCCTCGAAAGACAGCTTGGGTGAGTACACCGCAGACCTTCCTGCCTTCTATCACGAGATCGTTAGGCCAGCGGAGCTCCGCCGGAAGCCCGAATTCGTGCCGCAGCGCTTCCAGCATCGACTGGGCGCCCAGGAAAGTCAGGCTCGCCGTCGTCGAGGGGCGGAGCAGGGTGCTGAGGTAGAGCCCCCCCCGGGGGGACTCCCAGCTTCGTCCCCCTCGTCCCCGACCCGCCGACTGACTGCGGGCTAGCACGGAGAACCCCTCGGGTCGTCCACGATGCTCGGACTCTTCTAGGAGAAGCCTGTTCGTCGAATCGCAGGATTCAAGCTCTAGAATTCTTTGTCCAA
>CAZDLH010000632.1:0-2005 GCA_964505925.1 uncultured Burkholderiales bacterium | reverse complement strand
TGGCTACGAACCAGAAGGTCGGGGGTTCGAATCCCTCCGGACACGCCAAGAAAAACCCTGTGAAAACGGGGTTTTTCGCTTTTCTTGAGCCCCGGATTTCAGTCTGCCGATTGTCCGGGGCTCTTCTCTTTTCTAAGCAGCCCCGCTCCAGGCGGAGAGTCCCCCGTGCAGGCTCCAGGCTCGGTGGTAGCCGGAACTCCTGAGATGCGCCACCGCTCGTCGGCTTCTCTCACCGGAGCGACAGTAGAGCAGCAGCGGTCGATCCGTCGGCAGTTCGGCCTGCCCCTGTAGGATCCGGTCGAGGGGTAGGTGCATGGGGTCTAGGGTCGCTAGTCGGCCCGCCTCCCATTCGGAGAGGTCTCGCACATCTACGACCAGCCACGCCTCTTTGGAATCGATGCGAGCGCGAAGTTCTTCGGAGGTGAGTTCGAGGTCGCAACAGACTCGGAAGGCCGGATGTTCGGTGAGCCTCGGATCTTCGAGGTCCGCGACGGGACTCTCCCCTCCGCAGAGCCGGCAGGTAGGGTCCTTCGGGATCGCCATCTCTCGAAATCTTGCATTGAGTAGGTCCAGGACCAGTAGGCGCCCGGTGAGCGGGCGCCCCTTGTTCAGGAGGAGTTTGAGCGCTTCGGTCGCCTGCAGGCTTCCCACTACACCCGGGAGCACCCCGAGGACTCCGCCCTCCGCGCAGGAGGGGGTCAGTTCAGCAGGAGGGAGATCGGGGAAGAGGCATCGGTAACACGCTGAACCCTGGGCCGTATCGAAGATGGCGACCTGCCCTTGGAAGCGAAACACGGAGGCGTGCACATTGGGGCGGCCCAGAATCGAGCAGGCGTCGTTGGCGACGTATCGAGTCTCAAAATTATCGCTGCCGTCGAGCACGAGGTCGTAATCGGCGATCAGTTCGAGCGCGTTTCCCCGGTGGAGGCGTTCGTCGTACACTTGTACGGCTACCCCCGGATTTAGGGCTCGGAGCCGCTCGGCTGCGCACTCGGCCTTGCTTCTCCCGATCTGGTCGTGTTGAAAAAGCACCTGCCGTTGGAGATTGCTCGCCTCGACGCGGTCGAAGTCCAAGAGCCCGAGGGAGCCCACTCCAGCCGCTGCTAGGTAGAGGCTGGCGGGAGCCCCGAGACCGCCGCAACCGATCAACAGTACCTTGGAGTTCCGGAGGGCGAGTTGACCCTCTAGACCGATCTCGGGTAGTCGTAGGTGTCGGTCGTATCGGATCTTCTCTTCGCTAGTAAGGGTCGTTCGATTGGTCACCCGCTCGAGTTCGGTCCGGCAAGCGCGAGGGCCTTCGAGATTCGTGGTGGCGCCCTAGGCGCGAGAAGGCCTCCCCGTGGTCCCGGGGCGATGTTTAGGCCTTGCGAGGAGTTATCCGGGAGTGAGACCGAATCTTTGAAATGAGGAGGATCGGTGCTGACGATACAGCCATACTATGGGGCCGAGGTCTTGGCCGTTCGAGAGGAGATCGCCCGCTTAAGGATAGAGGTTTTCCGGGACTTCCCATACCTCTACGACGGGGATCTCAGCTACGAGCTGACCTACCTCCAGAAGCTCGTGGATAGCGCTACGAGTCTGGTCCTCCTGGTCCGGGACGGCAGCCGAGCGGTAGGGGCGACGACCGCGATAGCCCTAGACGAGGAGGAGGCCTGTTTTCGGCAGCCGTTTCTTCAGCTCGGAGAGGAGCTCAAAAGCTACTGCTACTTCGGAGAGTCGGTGCTCTTGCCGGAGTATCGAGGCCGAGGGTATGGGCATCGTTTCTTCGATGAGAGGGAACGTCACGCCACAGCGCTCGGGAAGTCCGCAACCTGCTTTTGTTCGGTCTTGCGCGAGTCGGAACATCCCGCTCATTCCACCACCTACAGGCCGTTAGAGCCGTTCTGGCGGGGTCGGGGCTATCTGCCGATAGACGGGGTGATAGCAGAGTACCCTTGGCGCGGGATAGGTGAGGCCCACAAATCTGTCAAGAGACTTCAGGTCTGGGTGCGGGCCATCTAGAGCC
>CAZDLH010000631.1:0-2008 GCA_964505925.1 uncultured Burkholderiales bacterium | reverse complement strand
GAGGCGACTCGACAGACCTGAAAGAAGACAGCGTGGCTTTTCGGCGCTGTCGGAGAGCGGTAGACATGCAGATTTTAAAAGATCTCTTTCAACGACGTCGGATCAGCCTTCAGGTGGACTGCGAGGTCCCCATGATCGAGGCCAACGGGCTCGACCTGGTCTACGAGAACGGCCACCGGGCTCTGCACGAGGTGAGCCTCTCGGTCCGCGCGGGGGAATTCATCTTTCTGGTCGGCTCCACCGGTTCGGGTAAGAGCAGCCTCCTCAAGCTCTTCTACCGAGAGTTGACGCCCAGTCGAGGCAGTCTCATGGTGGGCGGTATCGACCTCGCGGAGCTGCCGCGCCCGGAGATCCCGTATCTGCGCCGCAGCATCGGCGTGATCTTTCAAGACTTCCGACTCCTGGCTAACAAGACGGCTTCAGAGAACGTCGCCTACGCGTTGGAGATCACCGGGACTCGAGCCCGGAAGATCCCGGCCCGGGTGGCTCGAGTCCTAGAGCTCGTAGGGCTGGCCGATAAGGCGGGGCGGCTCCCGAGTCAGCTCTCGGGGGGGGAGCAGCAGCGGGTGGCTATCGCCCGAGCTTTAGTGAACGAGCCTCAGCTGCTACTGGCCGACGAGCCCACCGGGAATCTGGACCCCGACTCCACTTGGGACATCATGCAGATCCTCTCCAAGGTCCAGACCACCGGGACCACGGTGGTCGTCGCGACCCACAATCAGCAGGTGGTGGACCTCATGCGTAAACGGGTGTTGGTCATGAACCGAGGGCACCTGGTCCACGACCTGGCCCGGGGCGCGTATCGACTGGACGGCAGGGGGTCGGGGCTCCATGTCGAGGCTCCCAGTTTCTCGAGTATCGCGGTGGAGGCGCTATGAACAGCCCCGCCTACTTCTTTAGAGAGGTCCTGATCAACGTCAAGCGCTCGCCGCTGATGAGCGTAGCCAGCGTGACGACGGTCTTGGTTCTCACTCTCATTCTAGGCTACTTCAGCGTGGTCATGGTGAACCTCGAAGCGCTGGCCAACTCGCTGCTCAACGAGGTTCAGGTCGTCGTCTATCTCGACGAGGATGCCAACTCCGTGTCGGTGGGGCACCAACTCGAGAAGATCCCCGATGTCACGAAGGCTCACTTCGTGAGTAAGGAGACCGCGCTCAACCGACTAGTCGAACGGATGCAGGGGCGTCTGGAAGTGGAGGACCTCACCCGGAACCCGCTGCCGGACTCCTTCGAACTCTCGGTGACCAGCGCCCACCAACTCAAACCGGTGGCCGAGCGAGCCCAGCGCTTGGGGGGGGTCGAGTCGGTCAAGTACGGCGAGGAGATCGCCCACCGCATGCTCAGTTTTAACGCACTGGTCCGGAGCGTGGGTGTGGTGGTGTTGAGCCTGCTCTTCTTTTCGACTCTGCTGATCGTCAGCAACACCATCCGACTCACCGTTTTTGCGCGGCGCAAAGAGATAGAGATCATGCAGATGGTGGGAGCGGCCGCTTGGTTTATCCGCTGGCCGTTCATCCTCGAGGGGATCCTGCAGGGACTCTTGGGTGCGGTCATCGCTGCAGCGCTCGTAGGTACCTCCTACTCCATGGTGGTCCCGTCCTTGATGGAGACAGTACACTTTCTCCCGATCCTGCCCGCTCAGGAGATCCTACCACGTCTTCTAGCTGGGTTGATACTGCTGGGCGGAGTGGTCGGAGCGCTCGGCAGCCTGCTTTCCGTCAATAAGTTTTTGAAGGTATCTTAGAGTGAGGCGGACCACCTTCGGACCCCTACTGCTGGCTCTATTTTTCTTGGGTACGAGCCTGGCGGGGTGGGCTCAGTCCGGGAGCGAAAGTCAGCTTCGCCAGGAGATCCGGAAGAACCGAGCCCGGATATCCACCATCAAGCAGAAGCTCGAGGAGGCGAACCGGCGGGAGAGGGAGCTCTCGGCAAAGCTAGCGGACACCAAGGTGCGCAAACAGCGCGCCCAGGAAGAACAGCCAGTATTCCGGAAAGGCGACGGTGAAAT
>CAZDLH010000630.1:0-2011 GCA_964505925.1 uncultured Burkholderiales bacterium | reverse complement strand
AAGGAATCGCTAGCACAGTATCTACCAACCGTTCCCGGAGCCCCTCGGTTCCTCATCGGATCACAGGAGGTCCAACGGGTCCGGATCGACGTTGAGGCGGACCTGCGATACCGGGAATTGTTGCAGGGAGCTTCGGACGACCCGATGGAGTTCCTTCAGTCTAGGCCCCTTGAGAATCAGGTGCCACCGGTACCTTCCGTGCAGGCGCTCCAGCGGGCACGGTGCTGGTCCCAAGAGATCGAGCTCCGATCCACGGCCCATATTTCGAAGGATCGTGCGAGCCATCTCCTGGGCCGCTCTCTCGGTGCGCTCCTCGCTCGGATCGGTCAAGAGCAGACGGATCAGCCGCCGGTAGGGCGGGTATCCCAACTCCCGCCTCAAAGCTAGCTCGCTCCGAGCGAAGGTATGCCAATCGTGAGCCTTAAGCTGCTCGAAGATATCGTGCTCGGGTCGTCGGCTCACCAGCACCACCCTCCCCGGCAAGCTGCTCCGTCCGGCGCGGCCGGCGACCTGGAGAAGAAGCGCGAAGGTACGCTCGGTGGCTCGAAAGTCCGGAAGGTGGAGCCCGGTGTCGGCCTCCAGCACGATCACTAGACTCACCTTGGGGAAGTCCAACCCCTTGGCCACCATCTGCGTCCCCAAGAGGCAGTCGAACTCCCCTTTCCCGAACGCGGTGAAAGTCTCCTCAAAGACCTTTCCGCGGCCACCGACCACATCCCGATCGAGCCTAGCTACCCTCAGGTCTGGAAGCCGCGCGCGCAGGTCGGCCTCGACCCGCTCGGTCCCAAGGCCGGGCTGAGCCAGGCGGTGGCCGCCGCATTCGGCGCAGAGCTCCGGCACCCGGGTCTGGAAGGCGCAGTAGTGGCATTTGAGTACCCTGGCCCTCTTGTGATAGGTCAGCGATATGCTGCACTGTTGGCACTCCGGTACCCAACCGCAGCTCTCGCACAGCAGGTACGGAGCGAAACCGCGCCGGTTCACCAGCAGCACGGACTGCTCCCCGCGCTCGGCGCACTGCTCCAGCTGCCGATACAGATCCCCGTCCAGCCCGGAACCTTTTCGAATCTCTATCTCCGGTAGGGCTACTCCACCCACCCTCTCGGTCAGTCGCAGCAGAGCGAATCTCCCCTCGAGGGCGGCCCCCACGCTCTCCAGGCTAGGGGTCGCGCTACCCAGCAGCAGGGTGGCTCCGTGCCGGGCTGCCAACCAAGAGGCCACCTGCCGGGCGTGATACCGGGGCTCTTGGCCGTTCTTATAGGAGGAGTCGTGCTCCTCGTCGAGCACGATCAGACCCAGATTCTCAAGCGGAGCGAAAACGGCCGAGCGCGTCCCTACCACCAGCTGCGCTTCGCCGTCGCGTATGCGCCACCATTGCCCCCGCCGCTCAGCGTCGGTGAGCCCGCTATGAAGGATGCTGACCTTCTCGCCGAAGCGAGCCTTAAAGCGCTGCTGAACCTGAGGCGTCAGGGCCACTTCCGGCACCAGAACCAAAGCGCATCTCCCGCCCTCGAGCGTCCTGCGGCAGGCTCGCAGGTACAGTTCGGTCTTGCCGCTTCCGGTCACCCCTTCCAAAAGGAACGTGGTCCCCGGCCCAGCCTCCTGCTGAAAACGTTGCCAACAGAGGCCCTGCTCGGGGGTGAGCTCCGGCCAGGACTGCGGCTCCACCGACACCGAGCGGAGCTTTCGCTTCGGACGCGGGCTTCCGCCTTGACGGAGCGCTCGCAACAGCGGACCGGGCAAGAGGGTCCCCAGAGCTGCTGGCCAGGTCGCGAAATAGACGCCTTTGAGCCAGACGGCGAGGTCTCTGTGGATCTCTGCGAGCAGAGCTCCACAGTCGGTGACGGAGCCCACCTCTTTGACTTTGTCCGGCGCCAGGGTGTCGGGAAGCTCGCTTCGGAGCTTCAACACGATAGCGCTCTTCTCGCCCTTACCCCATGGGACTCGCAGGTGCTCCCCCGGCTTCGTTTCCCTTTGTCGGGCCACGAGCAATCCGCTCGAACGACGAAGGAAC
>CAZDLH010000629.1:0-2014 GCA_964505925.1 uncultured Burkholderiales bacterium | reverse complement strand
TGCATCTGAGATAAGACCGTGCCGAGTGGCCGCTCAATAACGTGAGCGATCTCTTTAAACGAGAGCCCGGCGTACTCTCGGAGTAGTACGACTTCCCGCTGCTCTTCGCTGAGATTCTTAAGAGCGTTTCGGACCAAGGCTGTCTCTAACCGGTACTCCAAGTGATCGACCAAGTCGGGGTGCTGACTCTCTAGCTCGGTCATCGGAAGGTCGCGGTGCAGGCGTCTTTGACGGTCGCGGGCCAAGTTTCGAGCGATCTGGTAGACGTAGGCAGAGAACTTCCCACTCGGACGGTAGCGGTCCAGTGAAGTCAGGAGTTTGGAGAACGTCTCCTGGAGCAGGTCCTCGGCCCACACCGACCCCACCTCGGTATGGAGAAAAGAGAGTAGACGACGAGAATATCGCTCGTAGAGCTCCTCGAAAGCGTCGATCCGTCCGTCGAGGTACTCTAGGACGAGCTGGTCGTCGCTAGCTTGTTGATGAGGGAGAGATGTCTTGTCGGATTCACCAGGCATAAGTGTAACGTCGGCGCTTTTGAGATCGTCTTGAGATCTCCTTGCTCGAAATAGAACCGTATCAGCGGATCTTCGCTTCTCGCAACTTCAAAGGGGGATCGGTTTCGGTTTCGCCTCTCCCCCTTGACCGAGGACTGGGCGATGTGAGACAAGGAGAGCAAACATGGTCACCGACAGCGAGAGAGTTCAACGAAACCGTACATTCTTCGGACAGCAGGTAGACGAGCTCAACGAGGCCTACAGGAGTAGCGCTTCCCACCCCAAGAGCCGCTTCCTGAAGAACCGGGCCGCGGTGGCCTTGGCTACCGTACGGGCTCATCTGCCGCCCGGGGCGAGGGTTCTCGACGTGGGCGCCGGTCCGGGCTACTGCGCGGAGATCCTGGACGGGTGGGGCTACCGGGTGAGCGCGGTGGAACTCCTCCCGGAGATGACGGAGCCGGCGAGGCAGCGCGCCAACAGCGTCGAGTGGGTCCACGAGCCGTTCCGCGAAGATCTTTTCCCCCGGGGGCAGTTCGATGCGGTTTTGTCTCTCGGCTATCTCGAGTACCAAGAGCGGGCCGGCAAGGACCTAGTGCGGATGGCTCGCAGGCTGAAGCCCGGAGGTCTCCTGGTGCTGTCGGTGCCCAACACGTTAGCCGGCAACTTCGGCTTCGGGCTCTCCCGAGCCCTGTACCGATGGCGCAAAGAGCCGCCGGAGACCCCGTGCCGACACAGCTTCACCCCGGAGCGCTTACAGCGCTTTTTAGGCATGGCGGGCTACATCCTTCTGGATTACCTGTGGCTGCCGGCCGCTGAGCCTTGGGTGCCGTTGTCGGTGGAGCGCTCTCGGGACTTGCTCAACCATCGCCTAACAGAGCGGCTCCGCCCGGAGCTTTTAGCCTTGGCCCGAACCTATCGGCCCGACGACACGGCGGTACGGAGCGCGTCGGACTCTCAGGTGGAACCTCGGGTCGTGGGCGGTTCGAAGGCCCTCTCCCCGGCCTAGCCGTCAGACCGAGGCGGCCACTTCCGCCGACGCCACCGAAGGCGACGGCAGCAGTCTCTCCCACAGCTTCATCGGTGCAGGGCTGTCCCAGATCTCTTCGGCGAGAGCCCGCCTGCCGGCTTCGTCTGTTCGATCGGGGAGAGCCAAGAGCGGCTGCCCGAGCGAGCGGGTCTGGAGTAGGGGATGCTCTCGGCTAGCCTCTCGCCAGTCCGCGGCCGGTAGCGCACGGTAGCGGGAGAACCAGTCCAGTTGCCAAGCAAGAAAGCCGACCCCTCGGCGTCGACCGAGATCGTCGGTGCCGAAGTGCTCTTTCAAGTATTCGCTGAACCGCACGATGACAGCCCAGAACTCCTCGGGTGTAGGAAGCCAAGAGCGGCCTTGGGAGAGCTCCCGAAAGAGCACCGGCTTCACGAGCGCGCCCCGAGCCGCCATGGCGCCCGCCAGACGACTGTTCCGTAGTCGGTCTTCGGCTTCGAAGTGGGTCAGGATGTCGCCGTTACCCCAGACCGGAACA
>CAZDLH010000628.1:0-2014 GCA_964505925.1 uncultured Burkholderiales bacterium | reverse complement strand
TTGATCGGCGTTTCGCGCACTTCACCGCGCTCGACGGGTTGCGACTTCACGGGCGCTTCCCGCAGCTCACCGCGCTCGACGGGCTGCGCGGGTGAATCTTTTACAGGCCGATCGTCTTTAGGACGCTCTCCGCTGGTTTCGACGGCGGCCTCGGGGTCGAATCCGGTTATCTCTGGTACATAACCCTCCGAGAGCGCCAACTCTGCTAGCTGCTCTTGCGCTTGGACGGTTTCGCTGGGTGCTGCGAGCCCCACCACGGCTTTGTCTTTCTCGCGCGGCTTGGGCTCCTCGTCCTTGCGCTGCTCTTCTCGCTGATTCTCACGCTGATCGTCTTGATCGCTTTGGTCTTGTTCGCCACTTTGACCGCTACCGTCGCCTTCGGACTGCTCGTCTGAGTCGTCATCGTCGTCGTCGACGTCGGGAGCTTCGTCTCCAGAAACATCGTCAGCCTCGGATGCGTCCTCGCCGCCACCTTCCATCTCTACCTGCTCCGACTGCTGAGTCTCCTCGGCAACGAAGCTCTTGGCACTCTGTGGCTCGGCAGTTTCACGAGCTTGAGAGCTACTAGAACCGTCGGCGGCCTTGCCCTTAGTGTCTTGGCTTTCTCTACTCGGGTTCTGGTCGGCATCGGTAGCCCTGCCCTTGTCCTCTGGAGCCTGCTTGTCCGACGCCTCGCTCTTTGCAGTGGAGGCAGGCGGATTCGTTTCCGTGCCCTCGGGTGCTCCGTTACTCTTCGGAGACTTCGCTTCCGATGGGGCATCGTCGGTGGTAAGTAGGGCGCTCACACGCTTTGAGAGCTCAGCGGCGTGCAACTGCTGTTGCGGTGTACCTTTCGGAGTGGCCCGCGGGGACGGCTGGGTGGACTGGGCCTCTCGGGTGTTGGTCAGAGCGGATTCTCGACCCTCCGTCCGCATCGGAACAGCCTTTGGAAGTGTTGAGGGAGAGGGAGTGCGACCTATGGAAGACCCCGGGTTACTCATCTTATGAAGCGACCTGTGGATTTACAACGATGTGAAAAGGGTAGCGCAACCGCAGCTCTCCGTCGCCCCAAACCTCTATTGAGTATATCCCCTCCTCCGGGATCTCCACACCTTTGAAGAAGGTGACCGCCATGTACGGAACCTCGACAGACTCGAGCTGTAAGTCTCGGGGTCCGGTCTCCACCCACAGTTGCCCGGAAGGTTTGCGGATAGCGATGTTCTGCTGGTGAGGGCCTTCCTCGCCTAGCCATCCGTTAACGATGAAAAAGCCTGCGTCTTCAGGAAAGGCAAACGGAACGGCGTCCAGTACGATCTGGTGGGTCACGAACACGAAGCTCGGGGGGCCCTTGGATTCATCGTAGCCCAGGCTCGGCACCGAATACAGGAGTTCTAGAGGAGAGTCGGTTTGTACCACATATTTAATATCCCACAACGGCTGCTAGAATCAAGGTTCCGCCAGACGCTTTTCGGCAGGAAACTAGAGAGTTTCGGGCTCGAGCGCAGTCCAGAGGGAAGGTGGGCTAGCGGGCGTGAGTAGAAGAACCCGTGTCGCTGTACCCAGCGTTCGGGGCGAAGAGGTCGACGGCGCTGGCGTGGGCCGCCTCCAGGCTCAACGCTTCTCCGCGCCTATTAGACCCCGCCCGTATCGCTAGTACGGTTGCGATGGGGTAACCTAGATACTCGATCCCCCACCCTAGTCCGAGGGAAGCGGTAGACAAAAGCGCCAGGCCTGCACCGCTGAGTCGGCCTCGACGCCTTGGGTTTTCATAATACCCTTGCAGATCGAGTTTCGGCGTGCTTCTCAGGTGCTCGGCCATGGCAGCGAAGGCCAAGCGAGTTCTCTCTTTCTTCTGCTGATTGGAGACGAGATTCATGCTGGTTAGGTCCGTGGCAAGATCGTCGGCCTGAAGGAACATATCGAAGCTTCCCGGCGAAGGGTAAAGGGTCAGCTCCTCGCGGTGGGTAACGATTCCACCCCGAACCCAGTTCAGGTACGAGTGAGCGGGCGCTAGATGGTGCGAGCGGAGGTGGAA
>CAZDLH010000627.1:0-2018 GCA_964505925.1 uncultured Burkholderiales bacterium | reverse complement strand
GGCCGGCCAACGGCACGACGAAGATCCCGGTGGAGACCGGCTGCTGAGCCGACATCATGACCCGTAGGGTGTCCTCCCGGAGAAGGTAGCCTAGGTCTATGAACATTCCGGATCCGGTACCCCCGATCAAAGAGCCAACGGTGAAGATCCGAAGCGGTCGTTCACGGATCTCGACCCCATCGAGCCCGGTGCTGCGAAGGTACTCCAGCGTGGTCCGTCGCGCCGAGGCCGACGAGACCGCCGTCACCGCATCGTTTAATGCGGGCACCACCCGATCGAGGTTCGCCAACAGCGCCAGCCGCCCCACTTGGCGGATCTGGCCCGCTCCGGTGACCACGCTGGGGTGGATCAAAGAGTCGCGATCCAGCCACTGAGCCAGAGCCGTGTGGTGGGTCTGCAGATTCTCTCGGATATCGGCCATCTTCGAGTCGGTCACCGTCAGGTGAACGTGCTCGGCGGCGGTAAACGACAGCGAATCGGCTAGAGGATCCCCGGAGGAGAGATCGTCGTCGAGCGCATCGTCGGTGTCCAGGGCCAGAAATCCGATGGTCTTCAGGTCTCGGAAGCTCCCGAAACGAGCCACCAGCCGCTGCCGAACATCGAGCAGGATGGACTTGCCGGTCCCTCCGATCCCGATCACTAAAGTTGGGTAGAGTGCCGTCACGATTCAAGCCTCCGCTTCGGGATCCAAAACAGCGCTCCGAACCAGAGCAGGGCGAAGACCGACCAAACCAGCCACATCCAGTAGCTCTTTGTGAGAAGCACGAAAACCCACTGCCATAGCCACCAGTGAACGACCACCGTAGCGATCAGTAGAGCGAACAGATAGGCTAAGCGCATCGAGGTCACAGCCTGAAACTTTAATCCTCGATAGAGGAGGGGAAAGAGCAGCAGCTGGGTTCCCAAGATCATGATCGCGAACACCGCGATCAAAAGCCACCACAGCGAGCTCTCGTACGGTCCCAACGCTTGTTGAATCAGCTCCCAGTCGAACTCCCAGGCTCTAAGCTCTCGCAGTTCGGCGGTCGCCGAGGGGGTCGCAACCTCCGAGGTCGAAGGGTTAGGCTCGCCAGTCGGCTCCATCGTCGGGCTCCTCCTCTCCGGCTCCAAAGCTCCGGCTCTGCTCCGAGCCGCGACCGCGGTTTTCCTCTTTAGATAAGGCCATCACGTGCTTGCGCCCTCTCCCGTCGGTCCAGGTCAAAGTGGCGTTCGTTAGGAGCGGCTCGCCCCCTTCGGTCGCGATCTCACCCTCGTCCGTCTCCAGTTCGACGGAGCCCACTTCGAGGTCGGCGCTGGGATACACCGAGGCTCTGCCGAAACCCGTGCTCCGCACCATAGCTAGCCTGCCGTCGGCGCCGGTCACCGGAAAGACGAGGTCGCTCTCGGTCAGGGCCTTTCCGCCTATCTGGACCTGCTGCCCTTTCGCGAGATGGAAACTCTTCTCTAGGTCGGGTCCGACGATTCGGACATCCACCGGCTTGGCGCTCATCAGATAAAAGCCCGCCCCAGCCCCCGCCAACAGGAGCAGAAGAACCCAAGGGAAGGCGCCCTCGTTCTCCTCGACCTCGACCTCGGCTTCGGCGGCCGAGGGCGAGATCGGTGTCGATGCCGCTGTCGGCTCAGCGGACTCAGCGGAGGCCAGAGGCTCCCCAGATGCGGAACCGCCTCCGGAGCCCACTGTAACCCGCACGGTTCGTTCGGCCGTGCGCACCTTGCCGTCGGTGAACACGGCCTGGGCGAAGAGCACTCTAGAGCCCTGCTCTAGATCGGCGAGTTCAAAGGAGGCTAGACCGTCTTCGAGCGGTGCGGTCAACGCCTCTGCACCATCCACCGATAGGGTCACCTCCTCCACTTCCGAGAACCCGACGAAGCGCAGCACCACCTCGACCGGCAGGCTATCGATGGTCTCGCTCTTCGGGGCCACGAACTCCAAGCTCTGGCTGGCGATCCTACGGGAGGCCCAGGCCAGCCTCGGCCGCCGAACCTCCTCTTGGCCCACCGGCCCCTTCAGAGTCGTG
>CAZDLH010000626.1:0-2031 GCA_964505925.1 uncultured Burkholderiales bacterium | reverse complement strand
AAAAAGACATGAAAACGGTTCAACGCGACCCCCGAGAACAAGTAGAGGACGACCACGAGCCCCAAATTAGGGATGGGGAGTACCGGAAGGAGCAGAAACCCTAACCCCAAAAGAAGTGCCACCCCCTGCGCCTGGTAGGCCTTCCCCCAGACCGCTGAGCAGGCCAATCCTAAAGCGATGGAAGCCAGAAATGTCAACAGGAGCAGCCCGAGCAGTAGAGTCAATGCGCTCAGGGATATGGCATCGAGTCCCACGTAGAGGAGCAGGATCGGTGAGACCGCCAAGAGCTGGCGTACCGGATAGTAGGCCTGCGCCACAAATTTCCCCCAAAGAAAACTCTTCGGGGAGGCTCCGGTCAGCACCAGTTGGTCCCAACTGCGGCGGTCTTTCTCACCCGCCACGGAGCCGGCCGAGAAGCTCACCCCTCGCAAGAACAGATAGATCATGGTCAGCAAAAGACTCGCCGACAGAGCCTGCTTATAGTCTCGGGCCTCGTGCCGGTCCCGCACCTGGCTAGAGCCGGGGACCGCCTCTGGAGCGCTCGCCGCGCTGGGGGGCACGAAACCTACTCGACAGGGTCCATAGGGATTAGCTGCGGAACCCGATGAGCTGGCACTCCTTTTGAGACGCTGCCACTCTCCCACCTGGGAGTGCCACACCAGGCACAGGACCTTCTGGTGCTGATTCCTCTGGTCGGGGACGAATATCGACCCAGACGCGGTCACCCCTAACGACCTCTCGATCTGGCCGGCCTCCCGATCTCGCTCTACCGGAACCCTCTCAACCATCCGAACATCTCCCAGGGGGGGGTAGGCCGGTGCCGCCTGCCGGTTCATCTGAGCCGAGCCGTACAGATACGGGCCGAGAAAGAGCAAAGTGAACACAGCATAGCCGGGCCAACCGCCCGCACCGGCCCGGATCTGCGCGGCCAACTCCCGAACGAAAAACGGGTTCCCGTCGAGCCCCCCGGCAAAGCTGCGACCGTAGACCGAGCCAGCTTCACTTTGCGGGCAAGCTCCCTTCTGCTCGAAGCTCTCATCGATCCGATAGCAGGCCCAGCCCAGTGCCACCACGGCCGCAAAGCCCAAAAACACCAGAGCGACCAGAAACTGTCCCATCGGGGGTGCGGCGAGAAGAGAGCCGTAGGCCTTACTGAAACGGAGCGTGAGCCAGGTCGGGTCCAGCAGACGAAACAGCACGGATCCCCCGTCGCGCATCGAGAGCGCACCGACGACCTGATCCCCCAAGAACGGAAATGAGAGCCAGCACAGCTTCGCCAGCCATCCTCCGAGGATAGCCCGCGAGCTGCGAGTGTAGAACGTCGAGATCAGGAGAGCTTGGGAGATGGCGAACAGACCGCTGGCCGCCATGACCATCAGCGCTAAGCCCGTGAAAAGGAGGGGCGTCGCTCCCTGGCCGCTGTACAGCACGGACATCGAGCCCGCCAGGAGCAAAGCCCCGTTTCCCGCCCCCCAGAACTTCAAGTCTCGGTCGGCCTTCAGTCGCAGGATATCCAACGAGCTGAGCTGGGTGAGCCTCAGAGCGTCGATGGTCCTCTTCTCGCGCTCTTGAGCCAGGCTACTAAAGAGCCGAGAGCCGAGAAAGAGCGCATTGAAGGCCGCAGAGAAGCCGACCACCATCACCGGCCGAGAACAAAAGCAAAAGCAAGCGAGGGCTCCGAGCAAGAGCACCACCCCCAGCAGGAAGGTCCTCGCGTCTCGACGTCTCAAGACTCTTTGAAGTATCCCTCGGCTCGGCTCTTTCATACTGTCCTACCTCTCCCGTTCTCGGTGATATGGAGATAAGCGTTCTCCAAGGATGCCTTCTCCTCGTGAAAGCCGGCGATACGGAACCGTTGTCCGACGAGACGGCTCAGCAGGTCGGCCGCCTGGCCGGGATGGGCCTGGTCGGGAGCCGCCGGGTCGACCCAGCGGAACACCAGATCTGCGCGGTCCCAGCGAAGGTTAATGATGTCTTGCTGCTCGGACAGAGCTAGGTAGAGCTTCTCGGCCTCGGGTCGGTCGGCCGCTC
>CAZDLH010000625.1:0-2033 GCA_964505925.1 uncultured Burkholderiales bacterium | reverse complement strand
CCGAGCGCTCCGTAGGTCCCCTCGAGCGCATTCAACACCAGTTCGACTCTTTGGGCCTCGTCCACTTCGGCAAAGCCTGCCTTCCCGAGTAGCCTACCCAGACCGTCCAGAGGGGAGTACACCTCCTCGCCTACGATCAGCCGACCGAAGGGATAAGTCCCGTGAGTTTGACGAAAGCCCACCGCGATGAACGCGCCTAACGGACCGTCGGTGAGCGAAGGCTTGAACAGCACGTCCTCCGACGAGAGCGGGGCCTGTCTACCCTCTTCGCGATTCCAGCGCTGGAGCCAGTGCTCGGCGTCGCCTACCTGGGCCGGCACCGCTGCCGTACCGAAGAGCAACCCGAGAACGGGCACCAACAGTAACCAACCTATTCTGCTCACCATCGAACCGTATCCCTTTCGTTCTTTGGACTGGGCTCCGGCGGCGGAGGGAGGACGATAGCCTCCGGCACCACCGGAAGAACCACTCGACCGGGCCGCGGTTGAGCGCCCGGTTCGACCTGTCTTGGATGCGCGACCGGGCCCGCCTCCGTCTCTTTCTGCAGCTCGGTAGGAGCGCTAGCCGGCCGCTCCACCCGGACATCCCGTACCGGTTCCGCCGCGGGAGTGGCCACGGAGGGGGCGAGATTCAGCTCCAGGCGGCGAGCGCTCCCGTCCCAACCCAGTTCGAAACCGAGCTTCGGAAGGTGAGGTCGGGCCGGAAGCCATAGCTTTCCCCTACTCAAAAACGCGTGCTCGTTCGTGAGCTCCGCTTCGCCGCTCAGTCCCAAAGGAACCGTCAGACTGCGCTCGCCTAGAGTCAAACGCGCGCTTCGACCGGCCAAGTCTGGAACCACTGTAACCCCCGACGCCTTCAACGAGTCCGCGGTCAGGTAGGACCTACCCTCCACCCGTGCGAGTGGACCCCGAGAGCCATCGAACGCGCGGACCTCGCCGGCCAGATCGACCGCAGTGCGCACCAGGCCGTCCACCGGAGAGTCCAGGAGCTCCTTACGAAAAAACCCTGCTATATCTTTCTCGACGAAGCTCTCCCTGAGATCCTCGGAGGCGGTCCCTTTACTGTAGATATCCGGGAACCGGACGTAGGCGATCCGATCGGTGAGGACGGACGCTCTGGCCGTGCGGTACTCGATCCGCACCGGCCAGCCAACGGCGACCAGATCGAACAGTTCCCGCACCAGCTCGGGGTACATCCGCATACATCCGTGGGAGGTGGCCGAGCCGATCGACGAAGGCTGGTTCGTGCCGTGCATCCCAAGTCCGCTGGTAGTCAGGCCGATCCATCGGTCTCCGAGCGGGTTATCGGGGCCCGGGGGGACCACGTTGTCCTCTCCTAGACCCGCCCACTCCGGTGCGATCCACTCCGGGTCGATCACCTTCTCGATGATAGTGAAACGACCCGAGGGTGTCGCAAAGCGGCCGGGCTGGCCCACCGCCATAGGGTAGAAGCGCGGCGTCCGATCCTCTCGAAAGAGATAGACCCCGCGCTCGCAGACGTTGATCACCAGGCCGTTGGAAGGCCTCTGATCGGGCAGCAGCCTCAGCGCCGGAATACGTAGGCTCGATACTCCCGCCGGCGAGAGGCTCACCGGCAGGTCGTTGGCTTCCGCTAGGTGCTCGATGGCGAACCCCTCTCGCCGGGCCACGTCGAACAAAGACTCCGAGGCGGAGGTCTGTACTGTCCGCGGCGCTCCGATGGTGAGCGGCTCGCTCGCGGCCGGCTCGGCCTGAACCCCAGCGGCCCCGAGCGATGAAACCACCAGCGCGCACACGAACGAAACGGCGAGTCTACGAAGGATCTTCATACTTCGTTACGGTCGCAACCAGGCGTACGGCACGTCAGCCCCGAGGTCTAAGGCCGCGGTACTCCTTCTTTATCTCAAACTTGTCGGATGCGATCTCGGTCTTGACGGCCAACACGTTCTCCCACTTCAAGAAGACGTGCCCCACCGGATCCTCGTTGGCCAAGGCCTCTGTCAGCCAAGCTTTCGGCTCCACCCATAGGCCGGGGCGATCGGCCCCCACCAGGCG
>CAZDLH010000624.1:0-2053 GCA_964505925.1 uncultured Burkholderiales bacterium | reverse complement strand
GAAGCGGACATCATCGATCGGATGACGGCCCCTGTTCCTCCGGTCGTCTCCCCGGTGCTCCGCCCCGACCAGCTGTTAGCGCTCCAAGCCCAGGTCCCGTTGGTCTATATGGACGACAAGGTGAAGAGCTACATTCTAGACCTCATCTTCGCCACCCGGGAGCCTGGCACCATCGGGCTTCAAAGCTCTATCGAGTCCGGGGTCTCCCCCCGGGCAACCCTGGCTCTAGTCAAAGGCGCCCGGGCCCACGCCTTACTGGAAGGCCGGGCCTTCGTCACCCCCGAGGACGTCAAAGCCGTGACCTTCGAAGTGTTTCGCCATCGACTGGTCCTAAGCTACGAAGCCTTGGCCGAAGGTAAGACCCCCGATCATCTGATCGAAGCCATCCTTCTGGAAGTGGACGTTCCTTAGAGCCGTGCTACCCGCCGCCGATAAGGGTTCCGAACCGTTCGAGGCGGAAGGGGGCGATCTAGCCCGCCGGATCCAGCGTCTAGAGCTGAAGGCCAAACGCCTCGCCTCCCGTCAGCTCTTGGGACGTTACCGCAGCCGATTTCGGGGGCGGGGGATCGAATTTCGCGACTTCCGAGAGTACATCCCCGGGGACGAGGTTCGCACCATCGACTGGAACGTGACGGCCCGCTTCGGCCGCCCGTTCGTCCGCACCTCAGAAGAGGAGCGAGAGCTCAACGTCGTCTTGATCTTGGACCTCAGCCCGTCGCTGGAGTTCGGCAGCGACAGCCAGACCAAACTGGAGCTAGCCCGGGAGCTGACCGCGCTGTTGGCCTTGACCGCACTTCGCTCGGGGGACCGAGTCGGGCTTCTCTGCCTCCACGGGAGCGGCGAGCCGAGCTTCCTACCGCCGAGCCGCGGTCGCCACCAGAAGCGCCGGCTGCTCCGGGCTCTGTGGGGGCGTGACCCGGTGGCTCCCACCGCCCCCTCCTTCAGCCAGAGCCTGGACAAGCTCAGCAGCTGGCTGACCAGCCGGGCCTTTCTCTTTTTGGTGTCGGACTTTCTACTGCCGGAGATCTTGGAGGACGGCCCCACCGACGCCCTCAAGCGCACCCTGCAGAAGCTGTCGTACCGCCACGAGACGGTAGCTCTACGGGTCTACGATCCCCGGGAGCGCCACATCCCCAAGGTCGGCTCGATCCTGCTGCGCGACCTCGGGTCCGGCAGGACGCTTCGCCTCGACACCGATCACCCGGACTGGCGCGAGAAGTTTCAACAGCGCTGGCGGGGGTGGGACCGGGCTCTGCACTCCTTGATGACGGCGGCCCAGTGGGACCTAGAGAGTTTCGAGACCGGCACCGACCCGCTCCCTCTCCTGAGCACCTTCTTAGATCTGAGGAGCCGCCGGCGATGAGACCGCTGCACCGAGGGCTGCTGATGGTGGCCGCGGCAATGCTCGTGGCCAGCTTGGGGGTCTGGGCTCAGCAGGACCTCAGCCTGCGCGCGGAGATCGCCGACGGCCTCGCGGAGGTGCCGTTCGGCACTCCGGTCACCGTCCGGGTGTCGCTGCGGTGGAGCGCCCATCGCGAAGGGTTCACCCCCCCGCCGGTCGAGACCGTGGAGCTGCCCCAAGCCGAGATCCTGGATCGCTATCCGGTGTCCCCCGAACAGCTAGATGTAGGCCAAGACGGGATCGACTACCATCTGGTGGTCACCCGGTTCGAACCCAGCGAGCAGGCTCTCGGTCCGGTGAGCCTGACCGTCGAAGGACGCCTCCTGACGAGCTCGGCGCTGCCCTTTCACTTCACTGGTGCGACTCCCAAAGAAGGCGACCAGCCGGACCAGATCCGCCCCCCCCAGCCGGGCCAGGAGATCTCCACCGGCGCCTTCTGGACTCGGCTCGCGCGATGGCTCGGGGGAGCCCTCCTGGCGCTAGCGCTGCTCGCCGCGCTGGCCCACAAGCTACGCCTTCTAGACCGACTCCTCTCGCCTAGGCGCCGCACCTTGGGACGACTGAAGAGGCTCCAGCAGCGCCTCCTCTCCCAAGACGCCGAACCGAAGACCGCGCTCATCGAGCTCGATGCGCTCTACCGGCGCTATCTCG
>CAZDLH010000623.1:0-2066 GCA_964505925.1 uncultured Burkholderiales bacterium | reverse complement strand
CGAGCGCAGCTCCCACACCTGGTTCGTACTCCAGCATCTCTTGGGGTACCCCCAAGTGCGCAACTACGACGGGTCCTGGACAGAGTGGGGCAATCTGGTGGGCGCTCCCATCGAGAGATCGTAAGATGACCGACGCACTACCGAGTCGATTGAGCGAGCTACTCGGCGACCTCGAGTACATCGAAGATCGAAACGATCGCCTCCTGATGCTGGTAGACTTCGCGGACCGTTTCAAAGAGGTGCCCCCGGAGATCGCGGCCCGACCTTTTCCGGAGCAGCATCGCGTTCAAAGGTGCGAGTCGGAAGCCTACGTCTTTCTCGAACCGGACGACTCCCCGGAGGTTCGGTTTCACTTTGCCGTGGAGAATCCCCAAGGGTTGAGCGCCAAAGCGATGGCCGTGATCCTCACCGAGACCTTGTCCGGGGAGACTTACGAGACGATCCGTCAGGTCCCCTCGGACATCGTCTACGAGATCTTCGGCAAAGAGCTCTCCATGGGTAAAGGTCAAGGCTTAATGGGGATGGTGGAGCTGGCGAAAGTTATGGCCAAGAGAAAGGCCCTCTCGCTGGAGGGCCATCAGATCTCCGAGCCCGGCCGTTAAGCGCGCTTCGTCCGAGTTCTCACCCAGAGCAAAAAAGCGGGTATCGCCGCTAACACGAAGACCCCGAAGAGCGAGCCGAGAAGCCCGTAGAAGCCTGCGGCAACCCACATGTTAGCGCGCTGAAGCCAGGCGTTGAGGCCCGTCCCAAACTCTTCGCTGGTGAGATACCAGACCGCCACCGCGAGGGTAGCCAAAACCGTAACGAACGGGGCTGAGAGCGCAGAGGTGACACCGCCGAGAACGAAGCCCAGACTGGTGATGACCAGAGCTTGCCGACTCCAGTCCACCGAGCCGAAGGTCCGTCCGGTGAAATACCTCTCGAGCCTGGCGTGCTGGGTCGATTCGGTCCGGTGGAACCGGTGGGCGTGGGCCTGGGTGAAGCTGTCTGGTGCTACGAACATGTTCTCGATCTCCTTGATGCAAGACTACTCTCCGCTTCTGAAAGAGTCCTGAAAAAACGAACATCCGTTCTAAAAGCTCGGGAGCGGTTCCCCAGGAAGGCCCCTTCCCGAGGCGAACCCTCTAGCTATGAGGGAGTTGCCAGAGATTCCGACCGCCGCCACGCTCTCTCAGTGGCAGCGCTATATGGCGCAGGTCTGTGAGGTGAGGGGGTGGGCCCAGGCCGATGAGCTCGAGCGCTTCCTCCTCTTCTCCGAGGAGGTCGGTGAGTTCGCCAAAGCGTTGAGACGAAAGCGGAAGCTCTTCATGCAGGTGAGCCCCAACTCCGAGCCCGACCCCGAGGCCGCCCAGGCTCGCGAAGCCGTCGCCTCGGAGCTCGCCGATCTCTTCTCTTACCTGCTGGACTTGGCCGAGAGCCAGGGAGTCGATCTCGAGGAAGCGTTTCGCCAAAAGGAGATAGAGAACCGCGGAAGAGCATGGGCCTCGGAGTGCAGCGCAACCGAAGGCTCGTCGGAAGGGTAGCCGGGTAGGCCCGAATGCGCGATGTCGATGCCATGTGGAAGCAGGTGGAGCCGGACTGGCGTCAGGCCCCCCCACAGATGCGGGTCTTTCCACCCTACCCCTGCTCCTATCTGCCCGGTCGCTCCTGGCAGCTGCTCGCCATCTACGACGACGATATCGACCGGCTCATGACCCTCGGGGGTCAGAGGTTCGGCTCCGACTACTGCCTTCCGCTGTGCGCTCACTGCAGGGCCTGTCGCCCGAGCAGGATCGACGTGGGGCGCTTCGAGTTGAGTCGCTCCCAGAAACGAACCCTCCGAAAGAATCGGGGGCTACAGACCTCCATCGAAGCGGCCAGGTTCCGTCCGGAGACCTACCAGCTGTTCCGTAGCTACGTCGAGGAGAGGTTCGGAACCGACACCTCTTCGTACCGCACCGAACTCGAGAAGAGGAGGTTCTACGAGGCTTGGATGGTCCACCATTACGAGAAGACCTTCGAGGTCCACTATCGAGATGGGGATCGACTGCTGGCGGTGAGCCTCTTGGATTTCGGTCGCACGGGGC
>CAZDLH010000622.1:0-2075 GCA_964505925.1 uncultured Burkholderiales bacterium | reverse complement strand
GGGAACCCTTCCAGCGGCGATGTTCCAAAGAGTCTCAAACCCCATACCATCGTTTTGACCCACGGTCACGAGGATCACGTGGGCGATACCGAATCTATCGCTAAAGAGCATGGAAGTAAGGTCTTAGCTGTTTATGAGCTGGCCAACTTTCTAGGCGAGAAAGGGCTCGAGACCATCGCCTGTGGTCTCGGCGGTCGGGTGGAGCACCCTTGGGGTTGGAGTAAGTTTGTGCCCGCCTTTCACTCCTCTTCCTACGAAGGACGCTACATGGGGATGCCGGCTGGAGTCATACTCGATTTTGATGGGGTGCGGGTCTATAACACCGGCGACACCTGTATTTTCGGAGACATGGCTTTGATCGCGGAGCTCTATAGCCCCGAGATCATGATCCTCCCGGTGGGGGGACACTTCACGATGGACGCCTTCGAGGCCAGAAAAGCCGTGGAGTTGGTAGGCCCTAAGTTGGTCATCCCCGTGCACTACAACACTTGGCCCCCCCTAGAGATGGACATAGAGGCGTTCCGTAAAGACGTGGAGGCCACCACTCGGGCGAAGGTCCTAGTCCTTAAGCCCGGGGACACTCACGAGTTAATCCCGAGCCGCACCTAGCGTTCAAGCGTTCTGTGCAGTACGAAGAGCCCCGGTCTCCTCAGTGATACCGGGGCTCTTTTTGTCTGGGAAGAACCCGAGCTTGTGACAACGGTTTGATCTCGGCAAAGGGATCTTGAGTTTTTCTCGAAAAAAAGCACTTGTATGAAGAAGTTTGTTCAATTGGCCTCGGCTTTAGGTTTTCTCGTTCTCGCCACCTTCACTCAGGCGCTGAGTCAAGGAGGGGTTCTCCCGAACACTCGGGCTCTCGACCAGGTGAAGGATGTGCGTTTTAGCATCTCCGATACGGCCCTTCGGCTGGTGGTGGAGACGGGAGACCGACCTGCCGAAGCCAGCGTGTTCTACTATACGGGGCCCGAGCGGCTCTTCATAGAGTTCAACGACGCCCTTCCGAGCACGAAGCTCGCTGCCGCTCCAAAGACCCCTCTGGTCTCGGGGTGGAGCCTTAAACAGACGGCCATGAATCGGTGTCAACTGGTTCTGGAGCTGAACTACCGGCCTTCTACGTCCGCTCTTTCGATCAGTCGTTTGGAGTCCCCACACCGTTTGGTGATCGAGGTTCCACTAGAGACCGGGGTCGACGACGCGCTTCAGCTGACCGAAGGGGTGAAGTGGATCCGTAAAGATCAGCTCTTGGATGGCCGCTGGGTTCGCCTCAATCGGCTGCTCTTCGATCCGAAGGACCCCAACGTGGAAGTGAAGTTGGGACTGGCCAAAGAGAGTACGAACGCCCGGGAGACGGTCTCGTCGATGATCGCGCGCCACGGCTCTTTGGCCGGCATTAACGGCGGCTACTACGCCGGTGCCGGGGGGGTGCTCGGGCTGGTCTACCGGGACGGAAAACTGGTGGCCCCCCACGTCTCGCGGCGTCCCCCTAGGAGCGGGTTCGGTGTGACCCGCGACGGTCGCGCTCTTTTCGGCAGGCTCGCTGGTCAGAACGGGGCTATCGTCGATCTCGAGGGGGGAGACTGGAGCGATGCGGCGGTGGCTCTCGGGGGCGGTCCGCGCCTGATGCAGAACGGGGCTACGAAGATCACTGCAAAAGAAGAGGAGTTGGGGCCCGGCGGCAACGACATCACGCGGGTAGCTGCCCGAACCTTGGTGGCTCAGCACCGGAACGGCGAACTGGGTTTCGCCACCGTCTCCGGCTTTCGGGACAACCATAGCCAAGGTGCAAGGTTCGAACCGGTCGTGGGCTGGCTGAAGGGGCTCGGCATAAAGGATGCGGTCAACTACGACGGCGGAGCCTCGGTCGATATGGTGATCGGTAAGCACATCGTCTCCGATGGACCCGGCAACGCCACCAGCGAGAAGCCGGTGGCCACCGCGCTTTTGATCAACGATCCTCGCCCTCGACTCTACCCATCCGAAGCGAGCTGGAAGATCGAGAAGAAAACTTTGCGAGGGGACGGTGCCGACACCAGCTCGGTAGAGGTCTCGGTGAATCGCCCGGACGGCTCACCGGT
>CAZDLH010000621.1:0-2087 GCA_964505925.1 uncultured Burkholderiales bacterium | reverse complement strand
GCGCTGCTTCGAGAGGGGGCTCTTGGTCGGCGCCTCGCGGCCCCACACCGTGCGGCTCCTGCCTCCGTTAGTCGTCTCGGAGGAGGAGATCGAAGAAGCGGTCTCGATCCTCAAAGGAGCGGTATGTCAGCAGAGCATGAACGTAAACGCCGGGAGCGCGCTCTCGTGAGGCTGGTGGAAGAGCAGGTGCTCGGTACGCAGTCGGAGCTCATCGCGGCGTTGAAATCGGTAGGCTTAACGGCCACCCAGGCCACCATCTCCCGGGACATCAAGCGCCTGGGACTGGTGAAAGCGCCGCTTCCCAACGGTCGCTATCGATACCGCAACGCCCAGAAGCTCTCGCCGCGCCCGGTAGCGCCCACCGCACCTTCAAGCCAGGGCTACGTTCAAGATGTGCTCGATGTGGAGAGCCTGCTGGCCGTGCGCACCCTACCCGGTCGGGCCATGGCGGTGGCCACCACCATCGACGAGATGGACATCGAAGGGGTCAGTGGCACCCTCGCCGGCGACGACACTGTGCTCGTGATGCTGGGCCGCGCCGAACGGCGAGAGGCCGTCCGCGAACTGATCCGGTCGCTGTCGTAAGCGGTCCTCCGAGCGTCCCTTCAGCTGCGTCGGCCGTATTGGCTGTATCGGCTGCACCGACCGCGTCCCCCGAGCTTAGCTCCTAGCCCCCTCGCGTCACCCCTTCGAACCCCAGTCGAAGGCCATCTGAAAGGAACAGGTCCATGCAGGCCTATCTCTATCTTCGAGATCACACCTTATTCACCGGTCGAGCGTTCGGCGCCGATCCGGGCCCGTCCGGCGCCGCCGGCGAGCTCGTCTTCTCTACCTCGCAAAGCGGCTACCAAGAGCTGCTGACCGACCCGTCCTACTGCGGGCAGATCCTCATCTCGACTTCGGCCCACGTGGGCTCGGTGGGCATCAACCCCGAGGACCACGAATCCCATCGACCGTGGCTCGAAGCCCTAGTGGTCGCGGACCTGCCCCGGCGCTACAGCAGCTGGAGGGCTCGAATAGGGCTCGGTGCGTGGCTCGCTCAGCACGGGGTGCCCGGCATCTCCGGGATCGACACCCGAGCGTTGGTGCTCCACCTGCGGGAGCGAGGAGCCATGAAAGCGGTACTGGCCACCGGCGAGCCCACCGAGGAGGCCCTAGCCGGTCACCGAGCGCGCATGTCCGAGGCGACGCCTGCGCTGGTGGATCGGGTGACCCGACCCGAGGTGCAGCGGATCCCCGGGGCCGGTGCGAGGATCGCCTGCCTGGACTTCGGTATGAAAGCCAATATGTTAGCACTCCTGCGAACGAACGACGCGGACCTGACGCTGTTCCCGGCCCACAGCACCGCCGACGAGATCCTAGCGAGCTGGCCGTCGGGGCTTTTCTTGTCCAACGGCCCCGGCGACCCCGCACTGCTCGAACACCAGGTGCAGACCGTCCGGGCCCTGGTCGGTAAGCTTCCGATCTTCGGGATCTGCCTCGGGCACCAGCTGTTAGCCCGGGCCCTGGGCGCTCAGACCTACAAGCTGAAGTCCGGCCATCGGGGCACCAATCATCCGGTGCTCGATCTGGTCACCGGCCGGGTCGAGATCACCACCCAAAACCACGGCTACGCGGTCTGTGAAGAGAGCCTGCCTTCGGCCCTCGAGGTGAGCCACCGAAACCTGAACGACGGCACCATCGAGGGGCTGACGGCGCCGGCTCGCCGGGCCTTCTCGGTTCAGTACCATCCGGAGAACGGGCCGGGACCCCACGACTCGCGCTACCTGTTCGACCGATTCCATCAACAGCTGGAGGTGTGCTATGTCTAAGCGAACCGATATCGAAACCGTATTGGTGCTCGGGTCCGGAGGGATCGTCATCGGGCAAGCCTGCGAATTCGACTACTCCGGCACCCAAGCGGTGCGGGCCTTGAAAGCCGAGGGGTACCGAGTGGTGCTCCTAAACAGCAACCCGGCCACCATCATGACCTGCCCGGAGGTTGCCGACCGCACCTACATCGAACCGCTGACGGTGGAGATCGTCGAGCGCATCCTGGCGGCGGAAAAGCCCGACGGGCTGCTCTGTACGGTGGGCGGGCAGACGGC
>CAZDLH010000620.1:0-2089 GCA_964505925.1 uncultured Burkholderiales bacterium | reverse complement strand
TCCACCCATCCGGCAGACCTTTTCGAACTCCTCCGGCGTCACCGGCTGGACCGAGAGCCTGGAGTTTTTCACCAGAATCATCTCCTCGAGCTCCGGGGTAGCTTTGACAGCCTTCAACGAAACGAACTCGGGAAAGCTGCAGACGTACTCGACATCCACGCAGAACCATCGGGGGTTCTCCCGGTCGGACTTCGGATCGTAGTAGGTCTCCTCGGGGTCGAAAGCCGTGGCGTCCGGGTAGGCTGCCCTCACCACCCGACAGACGCCCGCTGCGCCCGGGGGGTTACTGCGGCTGTGGTAGAACAGGCCGAGATCGCCGGGCTTCATACTGGTGAGATTGTTGCGAGCCTGATAGTTTCTGACTCCGTCCCAACCGTCCACCCCTGCGGCTTTGAGGTGGTCGATGGAGTAAACGTCGGGTTCGCTCTTGAAAAGCCAGTGGTTCATTCCTAACACTTTGTAGCCAGAGCGGGGAACTCCTACAGTCTTGGTAGGAGGTGTCTCCGATGGAGGAGAACCGCGCCCCATGGTCACTGCTGCAGAGGTTCTAGAAACGCTAGAGATGATCGAGGATCTCCACCTCGATATCCGTACCGTCACGCTCGCCGTACAGCTCCACGACTGTGCGGCTGAAACCGTAGAGCGGACCGTAGCTCGAACCGTGGAAAAGCTGCTCCGCTCTGCCGAGCACCTGGTCCCCACCGCCGAGGCGGTGTCCCGGGACCTGGGGATCCCGATCGTGAACAAGCGCATCTCGGTGTCACCGGTGAGCCGCTTGATGGCCGCGACCCGGGCCGACAGCTATCTGCCGATGGCCCTGGCTCTAGACCGAGTGGCGAAAGAGCTCGCCGTCGACTTCCTAGGGGGCTACTCGGCTCCAGTCCATAAAGGGATGTGCAACTCCGATCGGGTGCTGATCGAAGGGCTGCCCGAAGCCCTGGGTCACACGGAACGGATCTGCTCTTCGATCTCGGTGGCCTCCACCAAAGCCGGTATAAATATGGATGCGGTGAACCTGGTGGCTCGAGCTATTCACCGGATCGCCCATCTCCATCCGGAGCGAGAAGGGCTCGACTGCGGCCGTCTGGTCATCTTCTGCAATCAGCCCGAGGACAATCCGTTCGTCGCTGGCGCGATGTGCGGCCCCGGCGAGCCGGAAGTCGCGCTCAATGTAGGGGTCAGCGGCCCTGGGGTGGTCCGCTCGGTGGTCTCCAAAATGCCCGGGGCATCGCTCGACGAAGTGGCTGAAGCGATCAAGCAGACCGCCTTTAAGATCACCCGAACCGGAGAGCTCGCCGGGCGAGAGGTCTCTCGAAGGCTGGGAGTCCCGTTCGGTATCGTGGACCTCTCCTTGGCTCCGACTCCCGCGCGGGGCGACTCTATCGCCGAAGTCATGCAGGCGATGGGGCTGGCCGCCTGCGGCGCCCACGGGAGCACCGCTGCTCTGGCGCTGCTCAACGATGCCGTGAAGCGGGGGGGCGCTATGGCGTCGTCTCGGGTCGGCGGTCTTTCCGGGGCCTTCATTCCGGTCACCGAGGACGCCGCTATGGCCCGCGCGGTGGCCGAGGGCTCCTTGAGTCTATCGAAACTAGAAGCGATGACCGCCGTCTGCTCGGTCGGTCTCGATATGGTCTGCGTACCCGGCGATACCGGACCGGAGCTGCTAGCGGGTCTGATCGCCGACGAGATGGCCATCGGGATGGTGAACAGCAAGACCACCGCGGTGCGGGTGATCCCGGTCCCGGGTAAAGGCCCCGGCGAGTGGGTCGACTACGGCGGCCTTCTCGGCTCCGGACCGATCATGCCGATGAACCCGGCCTCCTGCAGCGCCTTCGTGAACCGCGGCGGCCGGATCCCCGCCCCCATTCAGAGCCTTAAGAACTAGCCTCAGGCTCCGCTTTCCCGGTGGATAGCTATCTATGTGGATACCCCGACCGGAACGGATCGAAGGTGTCTTCTGTTGCGCCCCTCCCCTACTCTAAGATGAGCACCGAACAGTGCGAGCGATCGACGCCGTTTTACAACGACCGAGGACGGATTCGCCGCTCGACATTCAGCAGATAAGGGAGACAACCGAATGAATATCACG
>CAZDLH010000619.1:0-2100 GCA_964505925.1 uncultured Burkholderiales bacterium | reverse complement strand
CCGCTGCAGGAATCTCACCTAAAAAAAACAAACCGTCCGGTCGGTCTTTTTTGAGATGCCGACGTTACGACATCGGTAGAGACCGAAGGAAGGCGTTGGGATGTCGTATCTTCTCCTGTTGGGGGCGATCTTGAGCGAGGTCGTAGCCAGTACGTTTCTTAGGCTTAGCCGGGGCTTCGAGGAAGCTTCGTACGGTGCGGCCGCGCTTTTCCTCTTCGCTTGCTCGTTGGTCCTGTTAGCCAAAGCGATGAAAGTGGTACCGCTGTCGGTGGCCTACTCTTTGTGGGCCGGCCTCGGCATCTTGGGCACCCTGATCGCCGGCAGCTGGCTGTTCGGGGAGGCGATAGGTAAGATGCAGCTGCTGGGGGCTGCGCTGATCGTCGTGGGGGCGATGCTGGTCCGGCTGTCCACTCCCGATCTCCCTTGACGCAGGGACACTCCCCTACTTCTGGTAGTTCCGATATATGGGAACTAAAGCCCAGAGGACGAGGACACGCCTTCTTCAGGCGGCGAGGGAGATCGTTTTTCACGACGGCGCTCCTAGCCTCACTCACGAACAGCTCGCCGAGCGGTCGGGGCTGAGCAAAGGGGGGGTGCTGTACCATTTCCCCAGCAAGCTAGCTCTGCTGGGGGGGGTGGTCGGCACCTTCTTCGAGGACTTCGAACACGAGGTGGAGCGCCGATATGAAGGCGGCTGCCGCCCTTGGCTACTGGCTTATCTCCGAGCGAGTTTCCCCGAGAATCGAGTCGGGCTGCACCGGGAGAGCCGAGCGCTCTTCGCGCTGATGAGCCTCGAGCCGAGGCTCCTGACGGTCGCTCAAGAGCGCTTCCAAGCTTGGCATAAGCGCGCTGGGGTCGAGACGGCCGACCGGACCAAAGCGGCCATGGTTCGCTCGGCTATCGACGGCCTGTGGTACAACGAAATGTTCGGCCTTCATCTCCCCCAGGCGCAGCTCAACGACCTCCTCGCCACCCTCGAGAGCCTGATTCAGGACGAACCGGAGAGCTCTTGAAAAAACGTCTTATATACGAGCTGGGACGGGCGCGCGAGCTGATCGTGCGCTCTATGGTCGAGTTCGTCAACGACGACTGCCCCTTGCTGGCTGCGGCCGTCGCCTACTTCGCGCTGGCATCGATCTTTCCACTCTGCCTTCTCACCTTGGCCGGCGCGGGCCGCATTCTCGGTTCGAGGGAGGCCGCCCGAGACGCCATCACCGGATTTGTGGTGGACTTTATCCCCGGCGCTATGGGGACCGTCGAGATGGTGATCGTGGCGCTGGTCCGCTCCCAAGCGACCTTAGGCGTGATCGCCACCCTGGGTCTACTCTGGACCGGCTCCCAGATCGTCTACTACCTAGAGACAGCGATGAACTTCGCTTGGGACTGCCCGCCGCGACCCTGGTGGAAGAGCCGCATTCGAGCCGTCCTCCTGACGGTGGTGGGTCAGACCCTCCTGACCCTCTACTTCACCATCTCTTTGGTGGCTATGGTGGCGAATCTCCTGGCGAAGGTGCCGGGCCACCAACTTATCAGTACAGGGCTGCTGGAGAGCGGAGTGCCCTGGGTCATCTCGTTTCTCCTGTCGGTGTTCGTGTTCGTCAGTCTGAACAAGGTGCTGCCCAATCATAAGGTGAGTTGGGGGGCGGCCCTCTTTGGGGGAACGATCTCGTCGGTGCTGTTCGAGGCAGCCCGTTACGGTTTCCGCCACTACCTCGATAATTTCGCGAGCTACGATGTGCTCTACGGCTCGATCGGCGGACTGGTGATCCTATTGGCCTGGGTCTACTACGGGGCGCTGATCACCCTGCTGGGAGCCGAGCTCGCGGCCGAAATGGAGGAGCTGTATCTAGGGCACTTTAGGAAGCGATGCCCCGCTCGGGTCGGGGGAGCGCACAAACTAGAGCCCCAGGTCGAGACCGAGCCAAAAGGCGACTAGAGGTCCCGGGCAGAACAGAGCTACTATGACCCACGACGTTGTCAATCAAGTCCCACCCCTCGTCGATCGGAGCCTTTTCGAGCTCGATCCTCTGTTGCGAGAGGTACCGGTTTCCGCCCCTAGCAAAGAGCGGATAGCGCAGTTCGGAGAGCTGGTCGGTTCGA
>CAZDLH010000618.1:0-2101 GCA_964505925.1 uncultured Burkholderiales bacterium | reverse complement strand
GAAGCGGGCCAGGTCTTTCACCTCGTAGGCGAAGTCCACGCTGCCGTACTTGAAGAGCGTGTTGAAGTGGGCCTCGTCGAGGACCTCCTTCACCAGCTCCTCCGTCCTCTGGTGGGTCAGGACGTCCTCATCTAGGAAGACCACATCGCCCCGAATTCTCAAGGCGGGCTTAGCCCCGGTCTGCAGGTGCAGGTCGGAGGCCCCCTTATCCACGGTGAGCGTTAGGTATCGATCGAGGTCCGCGGACTGCTTAATCATTGACTGACTCCTTCAACTAGCCGCACGCGCTCGGCAAAAGAGGCTTTATCGTGGGCGCGGTCGAGAGCCTCCCGGGCTTCGACCTTACCGCTCTGGACCAGGTCGTACAGCGATTCATCCATCATCCTCATACCCTTGCGGGAGTTGGTCTGGATGACCGAGTTCACCTGGTGCATCTTATTCTCGCGGATCAGGTTGGCCATGGCCTGGGTACAGAGCATGATCTCGACTGCCGGTGAGCGCCCTTGGTTGTTGGCATCCGGTAGCAGCTGCTGCGAGATCACGCCGCGCAACGAGTCGGCCAACATGGTTCGAATCTGGCTCTGCTGGCGAGGGGGAAACGAGTTCACGATCCGGTTGATGGTCTGGGCAGCGCTGATGGTGTTCATCGTAGCCACCACCAAGTGGCCGGTCTCGGCCGCCGTCATCGACAGCGAGATGGTCTCCTCGTCCCGTAGCTCTCCCACCAGGATCAAGTCCGGGTCCTCACGCAGAGCAGCCCTGAGGGCCGAGGCGTAGGAGTCCGTGTGCATGCCCACTTGGCGCTGGACCACCAGGCTCTTCATCGGTCGATGGACGAACTCGATGGGGTCCTCTAGGGTGATGATGTTCAGCGAGCGGGTCTGGTTGGCGTAGTTCACCAGCGCGGCCAGCGTACTGGTTTTACCTGCGCCGGTGGGACCGGTGACCAGCACCATCCCCTGGTGTGCGTCCATCAGGCCCTGACCGATGTCCACCGGAAGATTCAGACCTTCTAGTGTGGGCACCTCGACCGGGATGGCTCGGAGCACCATACTCGGACCAGACTTCTGGAAGAAGGCGTTACACCGGAACCGCCTCGTGCCGTGACTCGGAATATCGGCTTGAAATGCGAAGTCGATATCCTTGTTTTTCTTCAAAGTGGATATCTCGGCTTCGGTTAGGACTTCCTTGATCATCTTCTGGACGTCCTGAACGGAAAACTTGGGACGGTCCTTAAAGGTTTCCAAGCGACCAAACCTGCGGTAGGCCGGATGGAAACCCGCGGCGATCAGAAGGTCGGAGCCGCCGTTCTTGATCATCTCGCCGAGATGTTGATGAATACTCTGCTCCAAAGAGAGCCTCCCGTATGACGCGCTAAGTGCGCAAACTCTCGAGGCCGCGGCCTCGTTGCAACCCATCGAGATCGAAACCGTCGCTGGCGACACGCACAGCTCTAGCTAGAGCTTCCGACACGGCAGCCGCACTCAGGCGGCCCACGGTCCTCGGTAGTGGCCCAATGAAGGCCCCGGTGACCGTTTAGGCTGGGAAACCGTGGATCTCGAATCTCGGTCCAGTGGGTTTCCCCCATCGGATCTTTATCCCTTTTTTTCCAAGAAGACAATGAGAGAGATAGAGCACCTAGACGGCTCAAGAAGGGATGCGAGCAAAGATTCGGGAACCACGACGGCGCGGTGCCGTCTTCGGGCAGGACCGCCCGATGCTAGGCCGCTCCGAAGGGGCGCCCATTCGAAGGTTCGACCGACGGCTGAGGTCTCTCGGGTCGGAGCAGCGAGGCATCCGCGACAACCTCGAATCACCGTTTCGCACAGTCCGCTCTAGGTTCCCTGTACAGTCCGGGCTCCCGACGATGGGAGGACCGGCCAGCCGTACACCGACTGCCGACGAGCGAGGCGACAAACCGTTCGAGGAAAAAGGAGTCCCCATTGTCCCAAGCACAACCTGTAGAACTGCACGTAGGTGCCAACGTCTATACCCTAGAGGGTGAAAAGGTGGGCCGTCTACGCTTTCTGATCGTCGACCCCGAGGCCGCCTCCTACAGCCACCTGGTCCTGGAAAAGGGCGGGTCGTTAGAGCACGACAC
>CAZDLH010000617.1:0-2107 GCA_964505925.1 uncultured Burkholderiales bacterium | reverse complement strand
TGGCGTGTGTCGCAACAAAGAGAAGTCGGAGAAGGCGTAGGCCACACCGCAGATGATGGGGTAGAACGTGAAGACCCCTAAGAGCAAGAGGGACGGAGCGAGGAAAAGCCAGGGGACCGCGCCTTTCGGCCCCTTCAGCACCGCCCACCGCCCGGCTGCGGGATCACTTGCGATACTCCGTCCATTTGAGGTTTCGCCCTCGGCTCGATTCTTCAGGATATCGGTCCTCCAGCAGCGCCAGCTTCCCTTCGAACGCGGTCTGCAGATCCACCCCCGAATCGTGAGCTAGCAGGAGCAGTAGAAAAAGGCTGTCGGCGAGCTCGTGCCCTAAGCGCTCCCGGTACTCCGGTTCGCCGCTGAGCTTCTCAGCGATCTCTTCGGGCGAGAGGAAGCGGAACAGCTCCATCGCTTCTGCTACCTCGATGGCCAGGGCTGACGCCAGCTCTTTCGGGTGATGGAACTGGGCCCAGTCTCGGCGGTCCCGGAAGGCCACCACCTTCTCGGTGAAGCGGCTCAGACTGCCCATAGCCCGGCTCCATCCCGCCGAGCCTGGGGGGCGAACGGCGCTAGGATCGCTCGCCACTGTTCGGCTGCTCGCTCCAGCGCCTCCCGGGCCGAGATCTCCCCCCGGATCGCGCGCTCGGTTTCGGTGGACAGAGCCCGGGACAGGTCTTTTTGTCGGGGCAGCGCCAACGTGAAATCCTGGGCCGACCGCAGTTGGCGAAGGGAGATCTCCACCGCCTGTGCCAGGAGAGGGTCGGGCCCAGGGTCTCGAAAGAAAGGGTCTTCGGCGGACTCGACGGTGGAGGGCAAGACCGGCACCAGGCGACAGAGTTCGAGCTGCGCTCGGGGCCCGGTCAGGTGGAGCGCCAGCTCGAGAGCCCACTCTCGGTGCTCCGCGGAACGGGGGATAGCAAAATTCATAGTGGCCGCGGGGACCTCTCCGGTCCTGCTCGGCGGAAGCGCAGCGATCCCGGTTTCGGCGTAGACCGAAGGGGCCTCATCTCGAATCCTGGGACGAAACTGTGGTCCGGCTTCCAGGAAGGCCAGCCGCCCGGCTTTATACCGGTCGAGGGCCCCGCGGTAGCCCTCGGTCAGAGTCTCGGGAGGCATGGCCCCCTCTCGGTAGAGATCGCAGTACCGCTGGAGCACCCCTAGCGTCTCCGGGCTGGGGAACCCCGGCTCTAGGGTCTCGGGGTCCACCACGGGGGAGCCGGTCATCGCCCAGTCGTTCACCAGCCGGATACTGGGCATCATACCTACCCCGCTGGTCCTTCGGCTCACCTGTAGGGCCTGTCGGTCGAGCTCCTCCCAGCTAGTCGGCGGGCTCTCCGGGTCCAGCCCCGCCTCCCGGAGCAAGGGCTTGTGAAACATGACCACTCGGGTCGAAACGTACCAAGGGACCGCGAAAACGCCCTCGTCGTAGCCGGCTGCTCGCCACAGGTTCGGGTAGTACCGGTCGCGCTGCTCGGGAGTGACCATCGCCGTCAGCTCTACCAAGGCCCCCTGCTGAGCCATCATGAGCGCAAACTCGGTATCGAGATTCACCAGCTGCGGCGGCTCACCGGCCGCTACCGCCGCCATCAGCCTCCGACGGAGCACGTCTTGGGGCAGATCCAGCCAGCGGAGCCGGACTTCCGGATGGGCCGCTTCAAAGCTCTCGATCAGCCCCTGGATGTACGGCTCGAAGGTAGAGAGGTTAGCCGTCCAAAAAGCGAGTTCGATCCGCTCGTCCCTCTGCTGCCCCTCGGCCGACCGACACCCTCCCACCAGAGCCAGACAGAGAAGCCCCGCCAGTAGAGCGAGCGGGAACGGGACCCCCGATCCCAGGGCTCCCGTAAAATTCTTCTGTCTCGGTTGTGCACTCACACCAGCGCGCTTCCTGTGAGTAGCAGTCCGTTCCTGTCACAGCTAGAGCCGCCTTGAAACGGCGCCACACCACGGAAGACAAACCCTCTAGTCTTTAGTCCGTTATCTCTGGTAGGTTTATGTTGAAAGGATCCCCTACAAAGAGAGCCCAGAGGGCACTTCTCCTAGACTACACTGAACTCTTGCCCAGAAACATTTGGAGGCGTTCTGGGCTTTCATCCTCGGGGTCACCCGCTCA
>CAZDLH010000616.1:0-2113 GCA_964505925.1 uncultured Burkholderiales bacterium | reverse complement strand
CGAGCTGCTCCAGCCGAACGAGAAGCGAACCAAAGAGCGGGCGTATCGGTCCTCGAAGCCTAGAGCTGCGAGCACCCGGGACGGCGAGACGGCGTTGGACGAGCAGGCCGACCCGGAAGAGGCGCACAGTCCGGCTAAGTCCCACTGAGCTAACAGCGTTTCCGCCCGCTCGGTTCCGAAGAGCCACGACGAGATCTGGGGGGCCCGGGCCGCTTCTGCGACGGGGCCGAGACGGACCGCCTCCGGTCCGAGTTCGGAGAGCTTCGCTTCGAGCGCTTCCCGGAGCGCGCGCAGCTGTTCGGGATCGCTTGCTAAGGTGCGTTCTAGGGCGCAGCTGAGAGAAGCGGACCGGATCACCTCCGAGGTGCCCGCTCGACGCCCGTCCTCTTGTCCGCCCCCCAAAAGCTGTGGGGCGAGCGGGATCCCCTGGCGAACGTACAGCAGGCCCCCGGGTAGCCCCCCTAATTTGTGGCTCGAAAGGCACAACAGATCGACGCGCCCCTGGACGATCAGCCGGCGCGCCGTCCAGGCGTCCTGCACGGCGTCGCAGTGAAAGAGCGCCCCGTAGCGCCGGCACAGCTCGGCGATCTCGTCCACCGGAGAGCGGGTCCCGATCTCGTTGTTCACCAGCATCGCGGAGACCAGCGCGGGTGAGCCGGTTTGCAGGGCGCCCTCGAGGGCTTCCAGGGAGAGCAGTCCCTCGCCGTTCACGGGCAGCTCGGTCACCTCGATACCCTCGCGCTCTAGGGCGAAGGCCGCTTGGTAGACGGCCGGGTGCTCGGTGGCCGAGAGCAGCAGTCGACGGCGATCGCTTTCGGGGTGGAGCAGCGTTCCTCGGAGCGCCAGGTTGTCGGCTTCGGTGGCTCCGCTGCAGAAGATCAGCTCTTCGACTTCGGCTCCGAGCAGCCGGGCGCACTCCTCCCGAGCGCTCTCCAAGAGGTGCCTCGCCTGGCGACCGGCGCGGTGAGGTGAGGAGGGGTTTCCGAGCGGGCGCGACAGAAGGTCCTTCACTCGCTGGGCGACCTCCGGGCGAACGGGAGAGGTGGCTGCGTGGTCGAGATAGATCATAGACGTTTTGGGGGGAGCGCTCGGTCCGTCCGGCGAAAGGATAAGGCTCCACGCAGTATAGACTCTAGCTTCCGCGGACGTCAATGCGCTCAGCGGTGGAGGCGGCGCTCGGACGGGTGACGTCTCGTTGGATAGGCTAGCCCCAGGTGAATCTTATGGCGAATTCAGACTATTTGAAGCAGACCCCCCTCGGTGCGGACCCTTCCGGCCTAGGGTCCGGCCCAGGGCCCGAGCAGCGACCGGACTTCGGCGAGCTCTTCGGTATGCTCGACTACAATCAAGGATTAGTGGAGTTCGCCGACCAGAAGGCGGGCAGTCTGATCCTGCTCAATTCGCTTTTGATAGCGGCCGCTGGGACGCTGGAGGGCGGAGGGTATCTGGGGGTGCTCAAGCTGGCTTCTATGCTGATGAGCGCGTTCGCCGTCTATCTATGTTTCCAGGTGATCACCAGCCGAGGGGGAGGGGGCGACGAGAGCTCCTCCGAGGACGATTCGCCGCTCAAGAAGCCGCGCTCAGCCACCGGATGGCAGGCCAACGATTTCGTCTTCTTCGACTGCGTGACCAGGAACGGCTCCGGCAGCGTTTACGCTGAAGGCTACCGCAGCTCCCAGCCGGAGAACCGGGAGCGAGCCCTGCTCGAGCGGACCTACATAGTGGCGGGTATCGCCAAGCGTAAGTTCGGCCAGTGTCGCCAAGCGCAGCAGGCCACCTTTTGGGCTCTGGTCGTCTGGGTGGGGGTCAGCGTCCTGCCGCTCATCGAGCGCGCCGTTCTAGGTGAGATCTGAGCTTTTTGAGGGGGCCCCTCTCCGCGGAGGGGCGACCGAATCTCCGAGGGTCCGGACCGCTTTCGCTAGGCCGAGCGTCGGGGGGATTCTCATCGGGACCCACGAAACGGGGGCGTAATGGAGCGACTTCTCTGCCCGGTCTGTCAGGAGCCTATGCGTCCCATCGAACTCAGCGGGGTGTCTATCGACGAGTGTCGATTCTGCGACGGACTCTGGCTCGATCGCGACGAACCGGAGGAGCTGGCCAAGCTCGATATCGT
>CAZDLH010000615.1:0-2115 GCA_964505925.1 uncultured Burkholderiales bacterium | reverse complement strand
ACAGGCGGCTTTGGAGGTTCGGGCGAAGAGGACCACGCCTCCGGTGGGGCGATCGAGGCGGTGAACCAGGCCGAGGAAGACCTCACCCGGTTTTCCGTAGCGCTCCTTGAGATACCCTTTGCCCCAATCTAAAAGGGAGGGATCGCCGCTCTGATCGGGCTGGGTCGGCATGCCGTGCGGCTTTACCAGAGCGAGAAGGTGGTTGTCTTCATAGAGAACCCGGGGCGACGGGAGTTCGCTGGGAGCAGTGGCCATGAAGCCGAATTCTCCTCTATCTTATAGGAGCCTCCCGGGCTTCGGGCGCGCTAGTAGGATGTTCTCTTTGAACAGGGGCAGGCGCGTCCGCTCGCGCAGTACCGACCTATGCCGGATCTGAATTCACCCATCTTTCCGCGGATAGAAGAGCTGGACTTACTGGCCCTCGATCTCGACGGCACGGTGCTGTGCTCCCGGGGGGAACGCCCGCTCTCGGTGCGGTTCGAAAGAGCCCTCAGAGCGGTCCAGCGGGTGGAACTACCGGTCACCTTCGTGACGGGGCGGACCGAGGAGTACGCCTTGGAGCTTGCCCACCGTCTCGGGATCGAAGCTCCGATGGTGACCTACAACGGGGGGCGGGTCTACTGCCCCCGGGAGCTGCGGATCCTGCACAGCGAGAGCATCTCCAGAGGGGATAGCCAGGCGCTCATCGAGTGGGCCTCCCGGCAAGACGAGGTCGTCGCCGTCTACCTTCAGACCGACGAGGGGTTGGCGATCCTTCAGAACCGCTGCTCCGGCTCGCCGGCCGAAGACGACTTTCTGTTCGGAACGCCCCGAGTGCTGACCCCCGACCTTCAACGCGCTTGGGGTGAGAGCTCCGGGACCATCAGCAAGCTGATCGTCCGCACCTTCGACCCTATCGAGCAAGAGATCATGACTTTAGCTCCGGGGCTGCTGAGAGCCGAGCGCACCCATCAGCTCTTGATCGAGACGGTACCCACCGGCGTGGATAAAGGGGCCGGACTGGCCTGGCTGTGCCGGCGGTCCGGCTGGGACCTCGAGAGAGTGTTAGCCGTGGGGGATCAGGTCAACGATCTGCCGACCTTCGCCCGGGTGGGAGTTTCGGTGGCTATGGGCGACGCGCCGGAAGAGGTGCGCGCGGCGGCCGATTTCGTGGCCCCTATCTTCGCCGAGGACGGCTGCGCCCAGGTGCTCGAACGGCTGCTCGAGCGCAGCGGGTTCGACCACGGTACCGAGGCGGGCTAAGCCGCCCCCGGACTGCGGGTCTGGAGGTCGTCGAGGGTCCGCTGCCAGAAGGCCGCGATCGGAGAGCGCACCGGGTCGCGCAGGTCGAGCCACCGCCTCAAGAAGTCTTGGGCGCTCTGGCGAACGTCGAGCCGGAGCTTCTCCGGCTGCTGACGCTGGAGATCCCACAGATCCGAGACCGCCTCGTCGAGGAGGTCCTGCAGCGGTGAGCGCTCCGCCTCCACCAGCGGGGTCAAGAGCTTGAACAGCGGGGTGCTGCGGAAAGCGTACAGGTCGGAGCTGCCGGAGAGCTGCTCGGCCCAGCTGCGGAGAAACATCGCCATTCGTCGCCGGAGGGTGACCCGGAGTTCGGTGCTCGTACCCGCGTGGTCGGCGATGGTGGCTAACGCCTCTAGGCCGCGGTTGAGCTCCTCTAGGGTCAACGGGGGACGGGAGTCCTCCTCTTCCGCTCCGGAGAGGGCGTGGGCCAAGACCCGATCCATAGAGAGCCGCCCGCCCTGGAAGAGATTCCGTAGGATGGCCGTCGGCAGCGTCGGCTCGACCCGCAGGTCGGGCAGCGGCAGACCGAAGACCGCGGTGATGAGCTCGAACTGCCAGAGGAGATCCACGCTGTTCGGCGCGGTGAGCTGCGCCACCCATTCGGCCTGGAGCTCGGCAGCGTCGCGATGGCTCCCCAGCGCAGAGGCGGCGGCTCGGACCAGAGCGGGTCGCTCGTCGTCGAGGGCCGTCTCCCCTTGGGTGGCCGAGCAGGCCGCCGTGGCAACGCAGCTTTGCACCAGTCGAGCCGACCAGCAGCCCATGGTGGCCAGGCGGCTCATCAAATCCCAGAAGTAGAGGTTCCGGGGCGACCCCTCCAGCACTTCGAGGAGGCGC
>CAZDLH010000614.1:0-2116 GCA_964505925.1 uncultured Burkholderiales bacterium | reverse complement strand
CCCCACCCAGATCCCGAGAGCGCCTTAGGGGGCCAGGGGTTCGTGGACCTGTGGGAGGCGAACCGCCTGATGGCCAAGCGAGCGGGGGTGTCCGACGAGCGGATCGCCGTGGCCGGCCGTTGCACGGTGCGCGAGCCGGACCTGTTCTTTAGCCACCGCCGAGATGCGGGCAAGACAGGGCGGCTCTTAGCGGCCATCTGCGTTCCGAGCTGAGGAACCCCCGAGTCCGCCGAAGAGGATATGGAGAGCGAATCAGGAAGCGGGAGCCGGTGAGGTTGTAGAAGGGCGAGAGCCCTCTAGAGTGGCCCACTCGATTCGCTCTCGCTTCGTAGGGGGGGCCCTCGAGTGCGGTGGAGCCCCAAACGGGGAACCTGCTCAGCGGCTGCTCTATGAGCCCGACGAAGAGACGTCGGAGTCTCGGATTACATGCGAGGGAGTTTGAATGGCCAAGGAGCGTATTCTCGTTGTCGATGACGAGCGCAATATCGTCGAACTGATCAAGTATAACTTAGAGAAGGAAGGCTACGAGGTGATCTGCGCCTACGATGGCATCGAAGCGGTGAATATCGCCAAACAAGATCGCCCCGACTTGATCATCCTCGACATCATGCTGCCGGGTCAGGGTGGGCTAGAGGTGACGAGAATTCTGCGCCGGGAGATGCGCACTCCCATCATTATGGCCACCGCAAAAGGTGAGGAGATCGATAAGATCTTGGGTCTCGAGTTGGGGGCCGACGACTACGTCCCCAAACCGTTCTCCCCTCGGGAGTTGGTAGCTAGGGTAAAGGCGGTTCTTCGGCGCACCAGCGGCAAAGCTGAAGAAAAGGATGAGCTGAGCTTCGGAAACCTCTCCTTGAACCTGGTGAAACACGAGGTTCGCAAGAACGGTAAAGAGGTCGAGCTGAAGCCGAAGGAGTTCGATCTCTTGAAGCTCATGAGCACCAACCCAGGTAAAGTGTTCACCCGAGACTTTCTGCTCGAACAGCTCTGGGGCTACGACTATCTGGGCGACACTCGGACCGTCGACGTCCACATGCGCCGACTCCGCCAGAAGATCGAAGATGAGCCGTCCTCACCCAAGCTTCTCAAGACCGTTCACGGTATCGGCTACAAGTTCCAGTTCGAAGAGGCGAAGTAGCGGCCCGCCTTGGCTCGACGCATTCGTGGACAGCTCCTCGATGCGCTCTTGGAGTCTCTGGAGGAGCCCGCTCTAGGCCTCGACCGTAGAGGCGTAGTGAAGTTTGCCGGAGCCGCCTTTCGGGAGCTCTACCCGGATCTCCGAGAGGGCGTGATCGTCTGGGAAGACCAACCGGCGGACCCTTTGATCCGGTGGATCTCAGACTGTCTGGATTCGACCGAACCGTCGCCCAGAGAGCAGGTGGTGACCCACATCCCGGACCGCCTCTGGATGGGGAGGCTCGAGCCGGTGTGGCAGGATGGGGGACGCTGCTCGGGCTGGCTTTTGCGGCTGAAGGATATCGAGCCGGTGCAGAAGCTGTCGTATCGCGTCCAAGCCCTTCTCCAGCAGGTCCGTCAGGAGATTCGGGAGCCGTTGATCGGGCTGAAGAGCGGTCTGGAGGTGCTCCTCGAGGACGGGCTCGACGATCGGGAGACCGCCCTAACCTTGCTCGCCCATCTCAACGAGGAGACGAACCGCCTGGCGCGGCTTCTCTTGTCTTTGGAGCCGCACAGCGCGGGAGCTCCGTCCGGGGCTAGCCCAGGCGAGGGCCAGGCGCTCTGCGGGTTCGAGATCGCCGTGGTGCTCGAGCAGGTCCGAGAGACCTACGAGCCGCTAGCCCGAGGGAAGAACTTGGCTCTCAAGGTGGAGCGGTCCACCCCGCAGCTGGAGCTCCGCTCGCTGCCCCAAGAAGAGTTCCACCGAGTTCTCGTCAATCTGGTGGACAACGCTGTCAAGTACACTTCGCTGAACGGTTTCGGAGAGGTATCGGTTCGGGTCGGTGCGGAGCGTCGAGGCGCACCAGGCGTGCTGGTCGCCGTGGACGATACGGGTCCGGGGGTGCCACCGGCCGAGCGCGAAGCCGTGTTCGAGCAGTTCTATCGCACCCCCAGCGGGCCTACATCGCGGCTCGGGGGCACCGGACTGGGTCTGTGGAGG
>CAZDLH010000613.1:0-2116 GCA_964505925.1 uncultured Burkholderiales bacterium | reverse complement strand
CCGCCCAAAAACTCAGCTCTCCCTCGAGCTCCTGCCCGTACGGCGAGCGGGCGTGGTATCTGTAGCGACGCTTCATCGGTCTAAGAGCTCTCAGCGCGCACTCGAATAGTACGGAATCGAGATGACCGAGCTGCGCTCGACGGCGATCTGGTCATCGGCGCGGATCGCCGTCTTTAGTTGCACCGCGACCACCGCCGTGATGCGCACCAGATTGATGGCCAGACACTCGGCGTCGAAACGCTCGACCCGGTGCGCCAGGATCCGTTGCTCGGAGTTCGGCGCTCCGCCTGGTCCGTTCAGTTTGGTGAACCGCACCGAACCGTCCCCGGCCTCGTGCCAGATACGAAAAACGTAGTGCACCGGAGCCCGAGGGTCTAGCGGGGCGAGCGGGCTCGAGAGATCGTCGGCGGAGTGGAACTCGAGGACCGATGAGACCGTCCCCACTGGCGGCACCAACACCGCTGGCTCGGCGGGCGACGGCGCTTTGGCCGACATGATGAGGGGAGCCACCCGCCGGAGCACCTCGCGCACCCGCTGCTGAGCTTCGAGCCTGGTAGTCCCCCGACGAAAAGCGTTGAAACTGTTGAAATAGATGCCCAGGATCAGCGTGGTGAGAACCGCGATGAGCCCCATAGCGATGACCACCTCAAAGAGCGTTAAGCCCCGTCGCAGAAGCCGAAGCCTCCTCACAGAGCGCCGTCCATTTCGCGCCAGGATCGGATGGGGAGTTTACCGGTGGTGGGATAGAACGGTGGGGGGTTCTCGATCAGGTGCTCGTCGAAGATCACCCGAAAACCGTAGCCGGTTTCACCGTCTCCGGTTCCGAAGTTCGTCCCGGCCCCCGCTGAACCGTAAAGATAGAAGCTGCCGTACGGTCTGGTGGGGTCGGTCCTGTCCTCCACGACGAAGCCGCCTCTGGGTGTCATATTCGCCCCTCCGGTCACGTAGGAGAGGTAAAGTTGAACCGGGTCACTCGAAGACCGGGGGGCTTCCCTGCCGAGGACCACCTGGTGAGCCACCAGCCCTAAGACATCCCGGGGGGTTCGGGGGCGGGAGCCGGCGGGCGTGTCCGCCCGAAGAACGTGGCTCGTAATCCGGATCTTCTTCTTGCTCGCGATATCGGCGGATATCAGTCGCGCTCCGAGATTCACCCCGTGCAGCGAATGGATGTCGCCGGTGCAGTGAAAGACACCGTTGGTGAGACCCTCGAGTCGCTGCACGCCCCCCGGTCCGCTTATTCCGGTGCTGCCCGCGGGGATGGCCACGCCGTCGAGCTGAGCGCTTCCAGCGAAGACCTCCACTACTCGGTATCGCTCCCAAGCCTCCTCTGGGTCAACCTCGTCCCCCCCGAGATCGTCCCCAGGCTCATCGTCCACGGGGGCGGGGGTCCCCAAAGAGAACTCTATGGCGGTGGCGTTCTGGCCGAGCGCTATCAGCTCCATCTGCGCGATATCCCCATCGACGACGATGCCGCCAGCGATCCGTGCGTCCTGGACATTGATATTGACCCCTGGACTGAGGGCACCGGCGGGCAGCTCCTCCCCCCAGGCCCGATTCAAAAGGCCCGCCGAGGTATCCGGCATCTCGATCCGGTTCACCCCAGCATTGAGACCAGCGCGCCCTCCCAAAAAGAGCTTCTCGTATCGATCGTCGATCGGCTCTCCCTCCTCGTCGTGAGGCGCCCAGATCCGATCTAGATAGTGGACGCCATCGCGGCTGATACTCTCGGGGGCCGAAAGGGCTGAAGTGACATAACCGGCGTAGCTCACGTCGTTTCCAGAGTAGGTCGCCTCCGTCGGTCTTATGCGAAAGTAGGAGTTGGTGTGGAAATGACCTTCGATGAACCGGTTGCCCGACAGAAGATACTGGTAGATCGTCGGATTCCAGTAGTCGACGAAATTGGTGTAGCGGGCGAAGGTCTCCTCGCCCATCGTAACCCTGATGAGCCGAGAAGGCTCGTCTCGCGCCGGATCGAGGTTCGGGCCCCAAGCCCTGGAGATCAACTCGTAAAAACGTAAGCTAGCCCGCCCCGCTGGCGGGGATTGAGCGTCCGGACGAAGTTCCACCCGCCAGGTCCACTCCCCGTGAACCCCGCTTCGTGTCACCGTCCCCCCGG
>CAZDLH010000612.1:0-2118 GCA_964505925.1 uncultured Burkholderiales bacterium | reverse complement strand
GAGCTCCCCCTCCTGTCTGAACTGCTCGCTTTTTGGGCCCTCCTCCTCGGCCTTCTCGTCGGCAGCTTCCTGAACGTCGTGATCTACCGACTTCCGCTCGGGCGCTCTATCGTGACACCGCCATCGGCCTGCACCACCTGCAACACTCCGCTGCGCTGGAGTCACAACCTGCCCTGCCTCTCCTATATCGCCCAGCGAGGAACCTGCTCTTACTGCGGCTCGCCCTTTTCGGTTCGGTACGCCGCCCTAGAGCTGCTGACCGGACTCGCTTTCTTCTACTTCGCTGTTCGTTTCGGACTCCTGAGTCCGATGTTCTGGAAGAGCGCCTTGCTGTTCTCGCTCTGCCTCGTCGTTTTCTTTATCGACTACGACCACTGGATCATCCCGGACTCGGTCAACCTCTTCGGAGTCTTGACCGGCCTCGGGTTCAGCGCCCTGGTTCCCCTTCCGCTCTCGCCGCTTTTGAGCGACCTTACCGGATGGGAACTGCCCGCTCCGGCTTGGAGTGTACTCGGAATCCTGTTTGGGCTCGCTTTCTTCTGGAGCATTCAGGTGATAGGACTGATGCTGGCCAAGCAGGAGGCCATGGGGGGAGGCGACGTCAAATTCGCCGCTCTGCTCGGAGCCTACCTCGGGCCGACCGAAGCCCTCTGGGCATTCCTAGGCTCTTTCTTTCTGGGAGCGCTGTTCGCCATCCCGATGATCCTAAGACGTAAAGGCGGCGGCAAAGACCCGATCCCGTTCGGCACCTTTATGGCGGTCGCCGCCCTCGCCGTTTTCCTCTTCGGCTCCGAGACCTTCCTAGACCCCCTGGAGTCCTGGCTCCTCGGCCCGTACTCCTTCTAGGACTCGAGCGCTACCACCGGAGCGAAAAGCCCAGGTTCAAGAAAACCTCCCTCGGCTCTCGCCGCCGATCGAGCACGCTGTACCCGAGCCCCAGTGACACGCGACCGCCTCTCTCTCGGGTGCAGTGGCGTCTCACTGAGCCACCCTGCGCTGCCCTGTCCCCCCCCCCGTGGAGCGTCGCATCGCCGACAGACGACAGGCGGGCCTCGTGTGCTGCCGCCCAGAACAAAAAAGAAGGCCAGACCCGTGGGTCTGGCCTTCTCGCCCCAACAGCGCAATCGAGCGCTGTATAGAGTGGACAGGTCGGTGCAACTAGTCTTGCGAAGTCCGCTCTACAAGGCCGCGGACGCCGTCGTAGCGAGGGTAGCCGGCCGGCATCTCTGGATCGAGAGACTCATGTCCGCCTACGCAGATCACGTTATAGAAGTCGGGATAACTCTGGTCGTTGTGGTCGTGGTTCGCCACGTACGAGCCCGCCGTCCCGAGAGTGGGGCAGGTAGGGATCGTCTTCAGGTAGTCCGGAGAAAGATCGTTGATGTCGGGTACTCCGGGACTACCAGGATACTTACCAGCCCAGTCGGTGGAGTACATCTCGAAAGCGGTACCGATGTTCTTGAGGTTGGACTTACAAGCGGTCAGCTGTCCCTGGGCTCGAGCGCGGATGAAGTTCGGCACGAGAATTGCAGCTAGAATAGCGATGATCGCGATCACGATCATCAGCTCGATCAGGGTAAAACCGCCGCTTTTCCTTCTCATTCTTGAAAGCATAGATCTGCTTCCTCCTTTCAGATTACAGCAAATGTTGCTGCTCGACTAGCATTATACCCCAGGTTTCACGTCTCGGACAGGTCTTAACGAAGTTTTTTTTTAAAACCGTTGTAACATCCCGTTAACACTCAGGCCTGCAGCCCCCGCCGGAGTCGCTCGAGAGCTTTCTGCATCAGGCGCGAGACTTTCTTCGGGGTGAGGGAGAGCCTGCTGGCGATCTGCTTTTGCGTTAAGTCCTGAACAAAAAAAAGGTAGACCACCTTCTGCTCCACCTCTAGGAGCTTCTCGAAGGCCTGGGCGATAGCGATCCGATCCTCCACCGGCAGCTGAAACGACTCGTGACGCAGACTTCGGATCTCCTGGGCGCCATCGAATGCCTCTGCACCGACGGAGCCCGCCCCGTCCAAGGAGAGCGTCTGTCGGCTGCTGAGGATAGCCACCACCCCCGCCTGCTCGATATTGAGCGCCTCGGAGATCTCCGAGAGCGCGGGGAGGCGTTCGTTC
>CAZDLH010000611.1:0-2124 GCA_964505925.1 uncultured Burkholderiales bacterium | reverse complement strand
CGGGAGCTGGCTTCGCGCACCGTCGAAGAGGCGCAGCAGCGCGACGGCTCCGAGCGGCGCATCACCGTTTTAGGTCACCTGACCCGCCTCAAACAGGTCTGCAACCACCCCGCCCTGCTCCAGGAGAACGGGAGCTCCCCCTGGGATCCCTCCCGCTCCGGAAAACTCGAGCGGCTGCTGGAGCTTTTCGGAGAGTTCCCCCCCGACGAAGGGGTCTTGATCTTCAGCCAGTACGCCCGGGCCGTGCGAGCCCTTCAGCGCACCCTCACCGAAGAGCTCGGCGAAGAGGTTCTGCGGATCGACGGTTCGGTACCCCGGGACGAGCGGGTGAGGGCAGTGGACCGGTTCCAGAGCGGACGGGGGCCCAGGATCTTCTGCCTGTCGCTGAAGGCCGGAGGGGTGGGATTGAACCTGACCCGGGCCTCCACCGTCATCCACTGGGATCGCTGGTGGAACCCGGCCGTCGAAAACCAAGCCACCGACCGAGCTTACCGCATCGGGCAGGACAAAAACGTGCAGGTCTATCGGTTTCTGGCGCTCAACACCATCGAAGAGTCCATTCACCTGATGCTGCAGACCAAGAGCGAGCTGTCCCAAAGCCTGATCGAAGAGGGCGACAGCTGGTTAGCCCAACTCGAAGGGGAAGCCCTCATCTCGATGCTCCTACCCTCCGGAGCCCAGGAAGGGGATAGCCAGTGACACCTCGCCCGGCCCAGTGGTGGTCTCGACGTTTTCTAAAGGCCCTAGAGAAGCTGGGGGTAGGCCCGTTCAACGATGCTCTGGCCCCCGAGGAGTTCGGCTTTGCGGCGGGACGGGTCTGGGCCCGATACTCCGACGGAGCCGAAGCCCGCCTCGAGCTCGAGCCGTTCAGCGAAGCGGAATGGGAGGAGAGCCTACGCCGCTTAGCGCACGCCGATCTCGCCTCCGTGGCTCTGTTGAGTGTCGGTCGCCTACCCCCCAACATCGACCAGCTGTTCCGAACCTCGGGGCGACGGCTCTTACCGTACGACCACCGGGAGGTGGCCAAGCGCTGCACCTGTTCGGCCTACCGCAGTCGTCGGGATCGCAACTGCCCCCATCTAGGGGGCCTCTCAGAGCTCTTGGGGTGCGCGCTGGACCGAGACCCTTCGCTACTTTTTCTTCTTCGCGGTCGCGAGCCCGAAGCGCTCAAGCGAGCTCTTCACGAGCGCTGGAGTAGCGCTCCGGGACCCCCGAGTGCAGAGCGCTCGGAAGAGTCGATCGGCGAGGCCCGGGCCCAGCCGCCCCCGGCCCTCTCCCAAGACGAGTTCTGGAACCTGGCCGCCCCCTTACCTACGCTACCCCAGACCTTAGGTCGGTCGGAGCTCACCTTGGAGCGGCTGGGTACCCCCGACCCCAGGATCGACGAAGCGGCCTGGAAGGCCGCCCTGTTAGAGCTGTATCTCGCCGCCGCGCACCCCGTCGAGGAGGACGCAAGCCCGGAGGACTAAGCGGCCGCCGCTCGGCTCTGCAGCCGGCTCCAGCGATAGCTCAGTCGGAAAGCCAGGCGCTGAAACAGGTTCTGGGCCTTGAACTCCCACACTTCGTTGCCGGTGCGGACCTTCTGCACTAGACCGATCAAGCGGGTGAAGGGGATCTCTTCTTCGCCGCCGAGACCGTCGACCACCGCCAGTCGGGTGAGCCCCTGGCACATCGCGATGCGAACGAAGCGGCGGACCGCGGTTCGACCTTCCGAGACGACCAGGATGTAGTCCCCCGCCATCAGCTTGGAGAAGCTGACCGAGCGGATCTTCACTCGGCTTCCGATGGGTAGCGGCTCGAAGTGGGACTCCTGCACTTCTTTCGTAACGGCGCTGCCAGCCTGGGCCACGGACACTTCGAGCAGGTCGCTCGAGATCTGTTCTTTCAGCTGTTCATAGTTTTTCTGCATTGTGCGCCTCCTTATTAAACTCTCTAGTACCGAGTGTAGGCCAGGCCCAGGCCCGAAACTAGGAAGCGCTTCACATTGTGGTCGAGTTCACATCTAAGGTCCGCCTCCAGGCGGTCGGCGGCTACCCTTCGGCCAACAGTCGCACCTCGGAGAGCAACGGCAGTACCGGGGTCGGCCCCTCTCCCCACGTGCGGTACGGAGGCTCGCACCGAAAC
>CAZDLH010000610.1:0-2127 GCA_964505925.1 uncultured Burkholderiales bacterium | reverse complement strand
CCTCCAACGCCAGACCGCCTCGGATCTTCTGGTGCCGGTTCCGGGTGGGTGGAGGGAACCCGCTGTAGGTCGTTTACTGGTCCAAGAGCTCTAGAATTTTTCGAGCTTTCTCTTTCTCTTCTGGGCTTTGTGAGATCTCGAGGAAGGTATCCAGGTCGGACTTAGCCTTGTCGAGATCTCCCAGGCCGATGTAGCACGTCGCGCGGTTATATAGCGACGCCTCGTTCTCGTCGATGGAGTAAGATCTGGAATAAGCCTCCACAGCGGCCGGGAACCGCTTCAGATTCTGCAACGCCGAGCCCTTGAAGCGATAAGCATCGGCCGAATTGGGATAGGCTTCGATGGCTTCATCCAGGCGCACGAGCGCCTCTTCGTATCGACCGGCCCGGAGCAGCTGGACCCCCTCCTGGAGTGCTCTTTCTTCAGGAGAGAGATCTCTAGCCGCGGCGGCCTCCTCCCTCACGGTCTCGGCCAGGTCTGGGGAGATCTTCTCGAGCGCCGCGAGGTCGGCCTTGAAGGACGCTTCGTTTCCGGTCGCCGAGAAGGCCAAGGCACGACCTATCAGAGCTTTCGTGGCATCGGAGCCTGGAACTTCCATGGCTTTGGTGTAGTAAGGGATGCTCTCCTTATGACGCAGATCTTGGGCCAAGTTCTCGGCGCGTAGCCGATACAGCTGCTCTACGTATATCGATAGCGGCGCGGAGTCTCTCGCTAGCTGCTTCTCGGCTTCGCCGTAGAGCTGTTCGGATCTGCCCCGGAGCCCCATCTCTTTGGCGCACCGAGCTTGCTGGGTGAGGAGCGTCCACTTCGCATCGGCAGGGGCTAGCTCCGCAGCCTTGCCGAAGGTCTCGTAGCCCTCTTGAAACTGCTGGAGCTGGAGCAGGCACGTCGCTTTATTAGCCAGGAGTTGAAAACTTGTGGGGTACTCGCGCAGTCCCAGATCGGACACTGCTACCCCCTCGGCGAATCTGCCGCTGTTCATCAGGGCGATGACGGCCTCGACGGCCTCATCGGAGGTCTTAAAGCTCGGGCCGGACGCCTCGGGTTGAGAGGGGGCAGGAGTGGGCGTGGCACTCGGAGCCGGGCTCTCGGTTCGGGCGCAACCGGTCACGAGAAGGACAACAAGAAAAAAAACCCACATCTTCATACCTGGCAGACTCCCCCTTTAACGTTGGATCTTCGCCGGACCCGATCTCACACCTCTTCGTCGCGCAAGGATCGGCTCCCGACCAAAAACCGAACTCTCCATCATCTTCGAGCCAGGGGACCGGCCGGGTTCGCGCAAAGATGTCCAGGTAAGGGAGAAGACTCTTGGTACCCATATCTTTCATTGAAACGTTCATAGTGGATCTGCCCACGATTCGACCCCATAAGCTCTCGATGGCCACTATGCATCGACAGAGCTTGGTCATCATCAAAGTCGCTTGTGAGGACGGGATCGTTGGGTACGGAGAGAGCACCACCATCGGTGGACTAGCTTACGGCCCGGAGTCTCCCGAAGGGATGAAGCTCACCATCGATGAGTACATGACTCCCCTACTCAAAGGCCAGGATGCGAGGAGTGTGAACGCTCTCATGACTCGGGTCCATAAGCACGTTCAAGGAAACTTCTTTGCCAAGGCCGGCCTTGAGACGGCTCTACTGGACGCCCAAGGGAAGAGGCTTGGGGTTCCGGTGTCCCAACTACTCGGCGGAAGCGTGCGGGGCTGTCTGCCGGTCTTGTGGACCTTGGCCAGTGGAGACACCGCCACCGACGTTCGCGAAGCCGAAGAGCTCATCGCAAAGAATCGACACGACACTTTCAAACTCAAGATAGGTGCCAACGATCCCGCGATCGACGTGGCCCACGTGTGTAACGTTAAGAAAGGGGTGGGCGAGTCCACACGGATCACCGTCGATATCAACCAAGCCTGGAGTGAAACGACCGCCAAGTACTGGATCCAGAGGCTAGAAGATAGCGGGATCGACCTGATCGAACAGCCCATCACCAAGACCAACTTTCAGGGTCTAGGGCGTCTTACTCGCGAGTTTCGGGTGCCGATCATGGCCGACGAGGCGTGCGGCACGGTTCGGGACGCCTTCGAGCTCGCTCGCTGCCGTGGGGGAAGCGTATTCGCGGTCAAGGTC
>CAZDLH010000609.1:0-2129 GCA_964505925.1 uncultured Burkholderiales bacterium | reverse complement strand
GATCCTTACCCAACAGATCCACGAAACGGCCTCGTACGAGAAACGGCTCGAGTCGGTGGGTCGGGCGTCCGTTCTGAATGCGGAAAGCGATCTGGGCGACCCGACAGAACTCGCCGGGCTCCCGGGGGGCGTCGCAAGGAGCGAGGGTGTCGAGGTAGATACCGTTCCCGATGCGTCGGGTGAGTTCGCCGGTGGTGAGCGCTCCGGGTACCATCGCTAGGTTCGAGTAGCCCGGTCGGGGCGGTTGCCCCCATTCGCGAACGGCCAGTCCAGCGGCGCCCACTCCCAGCTTCTTGGCGTGATATCGATCGGCGAGGTGGTGGTGGACCACCCCGGCGTGGATCAAGGAGACCGGCCTGCGAGCGACCCCTTCCCCATCGAAGGGAACCGTACCCGGTCCGCTCGGTAGGGAGCCGTCGTCTTGTATGGTGACCTCTTCGTGGAGCCAAGGCTCACCCCACGGGGCGGCTCGCTCCGGATCGTTTAAGAACTTCGAGGCGTCCAGGTGTTCTGTCACTAGGTCGCGCAGGAGCGCGCCGGTGGCGTCTTCACTAAAGACCGCCGAGCGCGGTCCTTCGGGGGCCGAGCGGACCTTCTCCGAGTGGGCGCTACGCCAGGCTAAGCTCATCAGTAGTTCCGCAGGGCTCTCCCTCAAGCGACTGGCCACCAGGTTGGCCGCCAAGGGGAGCCCCTCGGTGGCTTTGACCGAAATGCTGTAGACGATGCGCTGGCCGTACTGCTCTCCGGCGCGGGTGATCAAGCACATCTGTTGAAGGCGCAATCCGGCTCGAATGGTGATGGTACGGCCGGGAATGATAGAGGGCACGAGGAAGCGCAGGCGGTCCACGAGGCGACTCAGCTTCGAAAGGTGAGGGCGCGGCTCTATCGGCTCCGGTGCGCTCGCCTGGCCAGTAAACGGAAGTCCGTGGGAGAAAAGTATGGCGTCTTTGGGCCCCTCTCGGGCGTCGTGGACGGCTCGCTCTAGAAGGGTCTCCGGGGTGTCGTCTAAGGTGCCCCAAGTCCAGCCAGACCGGCCCTCTTGGTTGACTCGCAAGCCCCAGCCCGAGGACTGTCGACGATAGTCTGGTTCGGCCAGATCGATCTCGGTGCGCTCCTCCCACACGACTTCGGCGTCGCGGCAGCGGCGCAAGGCGGTTCCGATCAGTTTCCCTACAGGCGGTTTCACCCGGCTCCTTTTCCCCAAGGTCGGCGGTGGGCCTGCTGTGTAAGGTGAAAACTGTCGGTCGAGACCGGGGTCGGTTCGCCAGGAGTTGCGATCCCGGTTCTTCAATGGTTCGGCCAACCATGTTCGTCTATCACCCTGGATATCTGTTCGGCTCTAGGCTGCTCAATGCGCTCCACCCTTTCGAGTTCGATCGCGCTCGGCGAGCTGCCGAGCTGCTCGAAACGGCTTTAGGGCCGGCTTGGCGTAGCCGTCTGCTAGCTCCCGAAGAGAGCTTGACCTTGGAGCGGTTCCAGGAGGTCCACGAGCCGACCTATCTGTCCTCGCTGAGCCGCGGTCGGGCTATCACCTCGGTGGTCGAAGTGCCGCTGTTGAGCTGGCTACCCTACCGTTGGCTCTACGGCTGGTTTTTAGCCCCCACCCTGTGCTGCGCGGCGGGTACCCTGACCGCAGGTCGAGCTGCGCTGCAGTACGGCTGGGCGATGAATCTAGGCGGTGGGTTCCATCACGCCAAGAGATCCGGTGGTGAGGGGTTCTGTCTGCTGTCGGATGTCTCGCTGGCGATCCATCGCTTGAGGTCCGAGGGGCTGCTGGCCGCGACCGACCGGGTGGCCTACATCGATCTCGATGTGCACCAAGGAAACGGTATCAGCACCGATTTTGGCGGGGACCCCCTGGTCACCATCTTGGATCTGTACAACGAGGAGATCTACCCGGTGGACACCGACCCCCAGGCCTTAGAAGGGGTGGATGTCCGGCGCCCGTTGGCTCCAGGGACCGAGGACGGCGCCTACCTCGAAGCTCTCGAATCGGGTCTCGCTGAGCTCGCCGAGCTCTGTGCGAACCCCCGGCTTGCGATCTACAATGCGGGCTCCGACGTTTTCGCCGGAGATCGCCTGGGCGGTTTGAGTCTCACCAGAGATGGGGTGGCCGAGCGGGATCGGGC
>CAZDLH010000608.1:0-2136 GCA_964505925.1 uncultured Burkholderiales bacterium | reverse complement strand
CGACCGCGACGGTTTTCTTCGCCAGATCACCGACGAGCTGCTACCTCGGGTAGCCCGAGACAAGCTCGCTCGTTACGCCGACGTCTTTTGCGAACGGGGCGCCTTCACGTGCGAGGAGTCCCAGCGAGTCTTGGAAGCCGCCAAACGGCTCGGACTGGGCCTTCGGATCCACGCCGAAGAGTTCAGCAACCTGGGAGGCTCCCGGATGGCGGCCCTGTTGGGAGCCGCCTCCTGCGATCACCTCCAGCACCTCTCCGAAGAGGACATGGGGGTGCTCTTAGAAAGCGAGGTCGTGCCCACCGTGATCCCGGGCACCAGCTTCTTTTTGGACCTCGACGTCTACGCCCCCGCGCGGAAGATGTGGGACATCGGACTTCCGGTGGCCCTGGGCACCGACTACAACGCCGGCTCGTGCCTGATGGAGTCGATGCAGATGGCGATGTCGCTGGCCGTGCTGAAGATGAAGATGACCCCCCGGGAAGCCCTGATCGCAGCCACCGTCAATTCGGCTCACTCGCTGGGGCTCTCCCACCGCATCGGCAGTCTGGAAGTGGGCAAGCAGGCCGACATGATCGTTTTGGAAGGGGCCGACTGGCGCGACCCGATCTACCGCTTCGGGAGCAACTCGGTCCGAGCCGTCATTAAGAAAGGGGCGATCGTGAACACCGTTCTCACGTCCCCGATGGGAGCACCGATATGAGTCGAATCGAAGAGGGGGTCTTCCGCTTCTCCGAAGAGGTGAACGAAGCCCTGCAGAAAGCCTTGCCGGTGGTGGCTCTAGAGTCCTCGGTCTGGTGTCAAGGGCTGCCCCAGCCGTTCAACTTCGAGACCGCCGTCGAGATGGAGGCTCAGGTGCGCCTGGCCGGAGCCGTACCGGCGCTCTTTTGGATCGAGAACGGCGTCGTTTACTGCGGCGCAGAAGACGGCGACCTCGAGCGGCTAAGCGAAGCCAGGGACGCCCTGAAGGTGGGCGCCGGTGACCTTCCAGGCGCGGTGGCCAGCGGTCGTCTGGCCGCGACCACCGTCTCCGGTACCTTACCGCTGGCCGACCGGCTCGGTATCTCGGTCTTCGCCACCGGAGGGATCGGCGGGGTCCACAAAGGGTGGTCGGAGCAGCTCGACGTCTCTGCGGACCTGCATCAGCTGAGCCGAACCCGCTGTCTGACGGTCTGTTCGGGGGCCAAGTCGATCATCGACATCCCCACCACTCTAGAGCAGCTCGAAAGTCGCGCCATCCCGCTGGTCACCTACCGCACCGATCGCTTTCCCGAGTTCTACACCTTAGGCAGCAAAGCGCCCTTCGGCACCCGTTGCAACGAGCCGGAAGAGGTAGCGGTCGTCTACCGCCACAGTCTGGACCTGGTCGGCCGAGCGCCTCTGGTGGTCCAGGAGGTGGCCAGCGAGTACGCGCTAGATAGCAGCGAGATGGAGACCTGGGTGGCCGCCGGAACGCTGGCCGCCCAGCGCGAGAAGATCGAAGGCAAAGCCCTCACTCCGTACCTTCTCAACTACATCTCGGAGCTCAGCGAGGGGCGCACGCTAGACACCAATCGAGTCTTACTGCTGCACAACGCCTATCTCGGAGGTCTGATCGCAAAAGCGTTGAGCCCCATCGGGGAGGCTTCAGCGTGAGCGTCTCCCGAGACCGGATCGTCGAGTTCTTAGACCGCACCCTGGAAGTGGAGACGGTTCCCGATCCGTACTGCCCCAACGGCCTGCAGGTGGAGGGCAGCGCGGAGATCTCCAAAGTTGGGCTGGCCGTGGACGCCTGCCAGCAGAGCTTCGAGGCGCTGGCCGACTGCCAGATGATCCTGACCCACCACGGCCTGTTCTGGCCGGCCGTCAAGCGGATCACCGGTCCGATTCGGCGCTCGTTGGGCTTTTTGATCGAGCGGAACATCAATCTGTACGCCGTGCACCTCCCCCTGGATGTGCACGCGGTGTACGGGAACAACGCCCGGATCCTAGAGCGTCTGGGTTTCCCCCCCGCCGAGCGGTTCGATCAGGTTGGCTGGATCGGTAGCGGCCCGCCGCTGAGCCGCGAAGAGCTGCATCGCCGCATCGAAGAGCTCCTGGGCGCGCCGGCCCGCCTGCTCGCCTTCGGCACCGACCGGATCGAGCGCATCGCCGTCTCCT
>CAZDLH010000607.1:0-2142 GCA_964505925.1 uncultured Burkholderiales bacterium | reverse complement strand
CGCTGTTCCAATCGTTTGAGATGATGGCCGACGTTGGCCCGGGCGGCCGGTAGCAGTTCGCGTTGCAAGCCTCGGTAGAGTCGGGCCGTCAGCTGGTCGAGATCCCAAGGCTTCTGCTGGAGTAGGGCCTCGATCTGAGCTTCTCGCTTGCGTCGGTGAGCCAGCGCGTGTCCAAAGGGATCGCTCCCGCGACCGAAAGGCGGACCGTGGCTCGGGATCACCAGGTGGTAGTCTCGCTCGCGCATCCTCTGGAGCGAGTCGAGATAGGCATCGAGATCGCCGTTGTCGCTGGGGATCACGATCGACGAGAGGCTGCTGATCAGGTCCCCGGCGAGCAGCGTCCGCTCTCGGGTTAGCTCGAAAGCGAGATGCCCTGGGGCGTGGCCGGGGGTGAAGTGGGCCTGGATCTGCGTCTCCTCTTCGAAGGCCAGGAGCTGCTGGTCGACGAGCGGGCGAGGGGCGGGGAAGCTCTTCGGTAGAAGCCCGGCGGTGAGCGGGTGGCAGTAGAGCGCAAGCTCGTGTAGTTGCGCTGGGAGATAGCCGCTCAGGTGGTCCGGGTGATGGTGGCTCAGGACCACCGCGCACAGCTCGGCGCCCTGTTCGCGTCGTCGCTCGAGTTCGGCGAGGAGCGCATCCGGTTTCTCGCCAGCGGGATCGACGAGCACCAGTCTCCGACGCCCTAAGATCACGGTATTGGTCCAGTGCCCGGGGGCGAGTCCGGGGGTACAGCCGGGTATCACGGTGATCCCAGCGCTAAAGGGGAGCACTCTACGATGCTGGGGAGGCGGTTCGGCGAAGGCTTCTTCGGGTGTGGGCCAAGGCTGGAACCCTCGGGCACAGCGGTACCAGAGTTCGAGTTGACGATAGGTGGGTGGTGCCAGTTGAACGGTTCCACTTCGATGCTCTTCGAGCCAGCCTTCGACCGTGTCCCAACGCCCCTCGAGCAGTTCGATGCCGTCGCAAGCGACCCGTTCCGAAGGGTCGAGCTCGCACCGATAGATGTAAGCGTCGAACCGGTAAGGTGAGTAGGCTGGGGTCAGGGCCCGGGCGAACGGGATGAACCGCTCTTCCGGCAGGAGTAGCCCCGCCTCCTCAGCGAGTTCGCGGTGGGCTGCTCCGAGGGGCGACTCCCCTCGGTCTACCGCCCCTCCAGGGAAGACCCAGAAGCCTGGAAGGAAGCGGGTCCGGCCCCTCCGGCCGAGCCATATCTCCGAGCCTCGACTGAGTAGAACCGCGGCAGCTAAGCGCACTCTCCTACTCCCAACGGGGTCGGTAGCCTTCCCGGGAGAGCGTCTCGAAGCGTCGTAGAAGCCGCTGCATAAACTCCTCTTCGTTGCCGCTCCAGTAGAGGTGCTCCCCGACGTACATGTCGCACAGGAAGGGGACCAGCAGGCCCTCCCCTTTGGGGAGCGCTCGACCTAGGCCTTGGAGGAAGACCGGGACTACCGGAACCTCGGGGTGCCGTTGGGCCAGTAGAGCGATGCCGCGCTTGAACCCGGTCATCTGCTCGGGCTCCCCCCGGGATCCTTCCGGAAAAAAGATGATTGCGGAGCCTTGCTCTATGGCCTCATCGATGGGGGCCAGGGGGTCGCTGTTGGCCCCGCGGTCCTCCTTGCGACGCCAGATCGGAATGATGCGTAGCACGTTGGTGGAAAACCAGGCACGAAAACGGTTTTTTAGAAAGTAGTCGGCGGCGGCCACCGGACGGAGATCGCGGAAAAGAGAGCGCGGACAGGCGAGCATCAAGACCATGGTGTCGAGGTGTGAGTTGTGGTTGGCTACCAGGATGGCGGGCCCCCGCTTAGGCAGAAGGTGACGCCGACGGATGTTCACGCCGAGATAGAAGAAAACGATGGGGCGAACGAAGAGGTCGAACCAGAGAAAGCGGCAGAAGCGGACAAACATTACGGGCTCCTAGTAGCACATGTAGTAGATGTAGTGAAAGAACAGCGGCGCCGTATAGGTCAGGCTGTCGACTCGGTCTAACACGCCGCCGTGCCCTGGAAGCATCTGGGAGGTGTCCTTGATCCCGAGGTCGCGCTTGATGGCCGAAACGCAGACATCGCCCACGAAGCCGAAGATCCCGATACCGAGACCGGCGATGAGCCCACCGGTGAGAGTGAGCGAAGTCATCAGCGGACT
>CAZDLH010000606.1:0-2153 GCA_964505925.1 uncultured Burkholderiales bacterium | reverse complement strand
TGCAGCCCGCTGGGGGTGCGCTCGTCCGGCGGCAGAGCGTAGGAGCGAGAGCGGGTGTTGCGCTTGACCAGCCGCCCCTCTTCCACTAGCGCTTCTAGATGACTGCGGGCCGACTCCACCGCCTTCAGCCCCACCGCTTTTTGCACTTCTCGTATGGTGGGGGGGTCCCCATCGCGCAAGCGGCCCGCGACGTATCGATAGATCTCTTCACGTAGCTGCACCCGTTGAGCCTCCTGTCTTACGGTAGAGTCAGAGCGGGCGCCGGGCCGCCTAGGCAGACACCTGTCTCTCGGCCCAGACTAACAGACACCTGTCTCCCCGGTCAAGACCTCCCCCTTGTGACCTCCCCCTTGTGAGGTTCAGCGCTTCGGGTTAGACTGCCGGCATGTTGGAACTATGCTTCGTCTGTCTTGGTAACATCTGTCGCTCACCCAGCGCCGAGGGGATCATGATCGCTCAGATCGAGCGCGCCGGCCTGCAGGATCAGATCCGGGTGGATAGCGCTGGCACCGCTAGCTATCACATAGGGAAGTCCGCCGACAGCCGCTCTATCGCCGCCGCCCGCAAGCGCAGTATCGAGCTGCCCAGCCGGGCCCGCCAGTTTCAGTCGGAGGACTTCGACCGCTTCGACTACGTGCTCTGCATGGACGAGAGCAACCTCCAAGAGCTGCAAGCCATGGCCGACGAAGAGCAGCGAGAGAAGCTTTTTCTCCTGCGCGACTTCGACCCCGACTCACCCAAGGGCAGCAGCGTACCGGACCCCTACTACGGAGGGCATAGCGGTTTCGAGATCGTGCTCGACCTGTGCACTGCAGCCTGCCAGGGCCTCCTCAACGAGATCGTCGAGCGCCACGGGCTGACCGCTATCCGTCCCGGGTAGCCCTTTCTGGTGAGACAGCCTCAGCGAGCCTTCGAGAGCGTTCTCAAAGAGCCGATCGTCGAGCTGTCTCCGGTCACCGGCGGCGATATCTGTCGGGCTTACCGCCTGCGGACCGCCGACGGGCGAACCCTGTTCGGTAAAACCCGGGCCGACGCCCCCGCCGACTTCTTCGCGGCCGAGGCCCACGGTCTGCAGTGGCTCCGGGAGCGCTCTCCCTTGCGGATCCCTAAGGTGGTGGCCGTCGGCTCCGATCCGGTCGCCTGCCTGCTCTTGGAGTACCTCCCGAGCGGTCCGCGTCGCGCCGACTTCGACCGGGAGCTCGGTCGGGGCTTGGCCCTGCTCCACCGGAGCGCGGTCGAGGGCTTCGGGCTCGAGCGCGACAACTATATCGGCACCCTCGAGCAGCCGAACGGGCCGTGCTCGACCTGGGCTGAGTTCTATCTCGAGCGGCGCTTGCGGCCCCTGTTCGAGCGAGCCGAACAGAGCGGGCGGGGCCCGGACGGCTGGGCTCGCCGCCTCGCTCGACTCGCCGAGCGCCTCCCGGCGCTGCTACCGAACGAGGAGCCCCCCTCCCCTTTGCACGGCGATCTGTGGGCGGGGAACCTTCACGTGGGCCCCGCCGGTGAGCCCTGCCTTATCGACCCGGCCGTCTACGCGGGACACCGGGAGGTGGATCTGGCGATGATGCGCCTCTTCGGAGGCTTCGGACCCGAAGTGTTCCGGGCCTACGAGCACACCTATCCGCTGCAGCCCGGAGCCCAAGAACGCCTACCCCTGTACCAGCTCACCCCGCTCTTGACCCACCTGAACCTCTTCGGCTCGAGCTACACCGCCTCGGTGGATCGCGCCCTCCGCGCCCTTGGGGTCTAAAGCAGCGCCGGAAGGCCGCGCTCGGACCCCAGCGGACCCGTAGCCGGAGGCGGCCCGATGCCCTCCGGCGGTACTCGATGGAACCGAGCTCCAGGATTCCGGTTGGATCTCCTAGACGGTTTCTCTTATAATAAACAGATGAACCGGCCCGGCCGCCCTTGCGCCCCGGCCACCTCCGGGAGGAGCGATATGTCCGTTAAAAACTACAGATACTGGGTCTGCGCACTGGTCGTGGCCGCCTTGACCACCGCAGGGCAGGCCCAAGACGTGAAGGTCCCGCCATCCGGGAGCTCGCCCTACGGCACTCCGCTCTACCGCGCCCCCGTCCCCAACCGCACTGTCGCGCTCCCCAGGGGTGCCCGACAAGGGACGGAGTACTACTACGGCTGGGGAGCCGGAGGCT
>CAZDLH010000605.1:0-2167 GCA_964505925.1 uncultured Burkholderiales bacterium | reverse complement strand
GTCACCGCTAAGATATATCCAGGCGGCAGAGCGATCTGGTGTACCGCAGGGTCCTTCAAGACGAAGAGGGTGAAGTTCGGAAAGATGGCCTTCAAGCCCTTAGCCAGCAGAAAGGAAAGATCGCTTCCCCGATCCTCTACGAGGAAGAAGCGGATGAACGCCTCCGAGATATTCCCCACCAGAAATGAGGCTGCCCCCACAGTCCCCGCGAGCGCTGGACTGGCCCGAAGAGATACGAGGAGACAGACGGCTCCCAAGACGCAAGCTTGGAGAAAAGTGCCGTAAACCGGGGTGACGAGGCTCAGCTCGAAGCTTTTCGTCATCAAGGCCAGCGCCGCTGCGAAGACCAGCCAGAGGAAGGTCAGACTCGCCGCTAGCATGGCCACGACCGCGAGGTAGTGGGCCATTATGTAGTAGCCTCGACTCACGGGTCTAGCCAGGATAGGGTAGATGGCCCGGGACTCCATGTCTGCCGGCACCGTAGTGGAGCCTAAGAAGATAGCCATGCCCACGGCGAAGAGATTGATGAGCGAGAGGCCAAAATCTTTCGCGACCCGTTCGAAGGCCTCTAAGCCGAGACTAAAAGCGTTCACGTAGGCGGGCATCATGAACAAAACGAGGGCCAAGAACAGAGTCGCGAGATGGACTTGACGGCGGACGCTGCTGAGTAGATAGAGCCTCGAGAGATGAAGAACGGTCTTCATTAGACAGCCGCTCCTTTCGCAGATTCGAGATTCGAGCCGACCGTGAGTCGATGGAAAAGATTCTGCAGGCTATCGGCCGAGCGGGTGACCTCGAGGATCTCCACCCCCTGTGCCAGCACCTGGGAGAGGAGCTGCTCCACTTCGTCTTTGGGAACCGTCCTTTGGAACTCCCCGGCGGTCGGGAGCGCCTTCCACTCCGCCGAAAGCGGCGAAGCGACCTCGCCGTCCGCGCTCCCCGGGAGACGGACTCGCACCGTGGCTTGGACCCCTAACCCCAGTAGCTCCTCTAGGGTCCCCGAAGCCCGCAGCGCTCCTTGATGGATGATGGCTGCGGAGTCGCAAACCTTCTCGATCTCCTCTAGATGGTGAGAGGAGAAGAAGATCGTATAGCCCTCGCCCTTGAGTTCCTCGAGGAGGGACAACAGATGCTGCTGAGCCGTCGGATCGAGACCGGATGTAAGTTCGTCGAGAACGAGTAGTTTAGGGTTACCGAGCAGGGCTTGCGCGATGCCAAACTTCTGCTTCATACCTTTGGAGAACTCTTTGATGCGAGACTTGCGCCGGTCCCACAGGTCGACCTGCTCTAGCACCTTGCGGCAGCGTTCGGCGTGTTCGCTCTTGGGCAGTCCGGATAGATGGGCGTGGATCCTCAGCAGCTCTTCTGCCCCCATGAACTCGTGATAGAGGGTCACCTCCGGGAGAAACCCTAACAGGCAGCGGCCCTCTCGACTACCGCAGGGATGGCCGAAGATCTCGGCCGTCCCAGAGGTGGCCTTCACGATCCCGATCAAGATCTTGATAGCCGTAGACTTACCTGCGCCGTTGGGACCTGCAAAGCCAAAGATCTGACCTGCGTCTACACTCAAAGACAAGCCGTGAAGGGCGCGTCGCTCCTCGGTCCGGGTCTTATAGACCTTGGTCAGGTCGATGAATTCGATCGCCTTTTCCATTTCGAACTCCCATCTCATTTCTCCGGCTCGGCCGTTCGAAACCCCGCTCGCCGGTGGGCCCTCCCCCTGCAGTAAACGGAAAGCCCTCTCGTCTATTATTAACCCAGAAGAGGAACCTGAGCTTCCGTGAAACAGAAGTGACCTATGCCGCTAGTTTCTCATCTTCCGCTACCTTCCTTTCAGGACCTCCGAGATCGGGGGCAGCAGGTGCTCGACCTCGATCAGGCCCGCTGTCAGGATATCCGAGAGCTCCACATCGGCTTGCTCAACATGATGCCCGATGCAGCCTTCTCAGTGACGGAGCGCCAGTACCTCGAGTTGGTGGGCAGCTGCAACCAGATCGCCCAGTTCTACGTTCATCCGTTCACTCTAGAGGGGCTCGAGCGCGGCCCGGAGGCCCGCGAGTACATCCAGCGCTTCTACCTGCCGTTCGAACAGCTCCGGCACGACGGCCTAGACGCTTTGATCATCACTGGAGCTAACGTGACCCAGCCCGACCTCAAACAGGAATCT
>CAZDLH010000604.1:0-2168 GCA_964505925.1 uncultured Burkholderiales bacterium | reverse complement strand
CCGATTTCTTGAAAGCGCGGTCCGGAGTCATGTTCTCCTCTCGCATGGTGTAGAGGATCCGGCGATGAACCGGCTTCATTCCGTCTCGTACATCCGGCAAAGCGCGACTGACGATGACGCTCATGGCATAGTCCATGTAGGCGTCTTTCATCTCGTCGATGATCGGTGCGAGGCGGAGCTCTCTATCTTCGATCGGCATGGGTACTCCTTCGGCTCTGTCTAACCTGGCTGGCCAACATCGAGCTCTTAGATATCAAGATTCTTTACGTCGCGGGCGTACTCGACGATGAACTCCCGTCGGGGGGCCACCTCATCGCCCATCAGTACCGAGAAGATGGCGTCGGCCTGGTGGGCATCGGCCATAGTGACCTTCTTCATCACCCGCTGCTCGGGATCCATCGTAGTGCTCCAGAGCTGCTCGGCGTCCATCTCTCCAAGCCCCTTATATCTCTGAATGCCTACGTTATCGCCCATCTCTACGATCAGCTCGTCCCGCTCGTCGTCGGAATAAGCGTAAACGATCTTGCGCCCCTTCTTGAGTCCGTAGAGCGGAGGCTGAGCCACATAGATGTGTCCGGCGTTCACCAGTTCGGGCATCTGGCGAAAAAAGAAGGTCAGCAAGAGGGTCCGAATATGAGCTCCGTCCACATCCGCGTCGGTCATGATGACCACCCGGTGATAGCGAAGCTTTTCGATGTTGAAATCCTCGCCGATCCCGGTTCCCAACGCTGCGATCAGCGCCCGGATCTCCGAGTGCGAGAACATCTTGTCGATACGCGCTTTCTCGACGTTCAGAATCTTTCCCCGGAGGGGCAGAATGGCCTGAAAGTGACGATCTCGGCCCTGCTTAGCGGAGCCGCCTGCGGAGTCGCCCTCGACGATGAAGATCTCCGACTCTTCAGGGTCTCTATTCGAACAGTCGGCGAGCTTTCCGGGCAGGCTCGCGGCATCCAGGGCGCCCTTGCGACGCACCGTCTCGCGAGCTTTTCTGGCGGCTTCTCGAGCCCGCTGGGCGCTCTTGGACTTCTCCACCACCTGCCTACCCACGGCGGGGTTCTCACCGAGAAACTCGGTATAGAACTCATCGAATATCTGCTCCACGATAGTGCGGGCCTCGCTGGTCCCCAGTTTGGTCTTGGTCTGACCTTCGAACTGGGGATCGGGCAGCTTAACCGAGAGCACCGCCGTGAGCCCCTCTCGGACATCCTCGCCCGAGAAGTTCGGCTCGTTGTCCTTCAGGAGCTTCCGCTCCCGCGCGTAGTTGTTGGTGGCTCGGGTGAGCGCCGCCCGGAACCCGGTGACGTGGGTACCGCCTTCAATGGTGTTGATGTTATTCGCGAAAGAGTAGACCGTCTCTTGAAAGCTGTCGTTGTACTCTAGCGCGATCTCCACGGAGATCTCGCCTCGATCTTCGGAATCGACGATCCTTGAGATGTAGAACGGTTTATCCTGGATGGCCGTCTTATTCTCGTTGAGAAATGCGATATACTCCCGGATCCCCCCCTCGTAGAGGTAGTTCTCACTCTTGTCGGTCCCCTCTTGGGAGATCACGATATTGAGCCCCTGGTTGAGGAAGGCGAGCTCTCGCATACGCACAGCCAAGCGCTCGAACTCGAACTCGATGTGCTCGAAGATCTCGGGGTCCGGCCAGAACCGGATCAAAGTTCCGGTCACTTTGCCGGGGTGGTCTTCGGAGGTCAGGGTCCCTTGGGTGATCCCCCGTTCGAAGACCAAACAATAGAGCTTACCATCGCGGTAGACCTCCACCTCCAGACGGCGCGACAGCGCGTTCACTACCGAAACGCCCACCCCGTGCAGCCCGCCCGAGACCTTGTAGCCCTTCCCTTCGAACTTTCCGCCCGCGTGGAGCTGGGTCATGACCACCTCCACGGTGGGGAGCCCTTCCGTGGGATGGATGGCCACCGGGATTCCGCGGCCGTTGTCTCGCACCTCGACGGCGCCATCTTTGGTCAAAACGACCTCGATCCGGTCGCACGCCCCCGCCATGGCCTCGTCGACCGAGTTGTCCACCACTTCGTAAACCAGATGGTGCAGCCCCCGAGAGGTGGTGTCCCCGATGTACATACCGGGACGTACTCGGACACCCTCCAAGCCTTTTAGAACCTGGATATCCCCAGCCTCGTAATCGACCGCCTCCATATTGAGCG
>CAZDLH010000603.1:0-2175 GCA_964505925.1 uncultured Burkholderiales bacterium | reverse complement strand
CCACCCGCTGGACGTTACACAAACGCCCGCTCTGCCGACTCCCCGCCGAGGGAAGGCCGAAAGAGGATTAGGTCCGGCCCCGATGCTACGACCAGAAAACGACCGGTATGGGGAGGCCTCTAAGAGGGACCGAGCGTGCGGAGATACTCTTGCTCCTTAGCCAGAATGGCCTCTCGGTCTCTCGTTCCCACCTGCCGGGCCTGCTGTCCGACATAGATCCCCCAGGGGTCGAGGTGCTTTCGAATGACACAGCCCGCCCCCACCGAGGCTCCCTCCCCTATGATCACTCCCGGAAAGATGATGGTATTGGTGCCGATCACCGCGTGCCGACCGATAGTGACCGTTCCCGTCCTGACGTTTCGGTACTCTGCCGGCACGGCCGAGTTCGTCATATACGGCCCGACGAAGTCGTCCGTCCCGGTGATAACTCGACAGCCTGCGCTCAAGCCGGAGAAGTCCTCCATCACTAGGGTTCCACCACCGATGATGCTGGTGAAGCTGCCGATGTGGACGTTGCGACCGATGCGGCAGCCCGCTCCGATGTTAAGAAAAACAAAATCGTCGATCTTGGTGCGCGGTCCGACGCTGAGCCGGCTTCGATCCCCGACGATCTTGGCGAATTCATACAAGGTAGCGGAGGGGTCGATCATAGTGGGATCTTCGAACCGCACAGGGTCAGACCTGCCGAGCTTCGACGACCCACCTCAGTCGAGCTCTTCCTCCACCTCGACTTCGACCCACTCCCACTCTTCGTCGTCATCGAGGTCGTCGGCCTCGGCTACTGACGCTCCTCGTTCCAGGAGCTGCTCTAGGGCGGCCCAACGGGTCGCGGCCAGCTCCAGGGCCAAACAGAAGTAGTCGTGACTGTCTCGCAGGACCGCGAAAGCCGCCTCCAGCTCCTGAGGGTCGTCCGACTCGGTGTCGAAAAAACGGTCGAAGGCCGCCCCCCCCTGCTCGAACAGCTCGCTCCCTCGCTGGAGCAGGTAGGTCAGCTGCAACGGATACGGATCGTCGGGTTGGACGCCTCGGCTCCCGGCGAGAATGGTCTCCATCTGCTGTACGTGCCGCTCGATGAAGGCCATATAGTTGGTCGACATAGCGTAGAGATGGTCGTCGAGCTCCCCGAACAGGTCCTCCCCCGCCAACAGTCCTTCGATCAGAGCGCTGAGGCGATCGAGTTGGGGGGTGCGGTAGTGGTGGGTCGGCTCCGGATAGGTGACGTCATCGCGCCACCCCACACCGACCCGGTCTAGCCCGAGGTCGGGAATCCGGGGCAAGGTCGCTTGACAGCCGAGGCAGAGCCGTTGGCGGTCGGGATTCTCTCGAGAACAGAACGGGCAGAGCATGCTCGCCGCCTTCGCAGGTCCGGCCGGCGATGCCTACCTCGGACGGCGAAGTGCATACAGGAGCGAGCCGGCCAACACCGACAGACCGCTACCGTATAAAAGCGTGGGGCTCTCCCATAACGACAGCCCGAACAGCCCCACTAGGGAAGCCACCGAGAACAGCGGGAGCCAAGGGTAGCCCCAGCAGCGAAAAGGTCGCTCGAGTTCGGGTTTAGTCCGGCGTAGAACCAGCACCGAAGCCGCGGTGAGAACCGAGAATCCGAGCACCGCGAAAACCACGAGATCGGTGAGCAGGTCGAAGAGCCGTTGGTCTCCCCTCCAGAGCTCGCCGATACCGACCAACAGACAGCAGTACACGCCGTACAGCCAGACCGCACGACTCGGAGTGCCGAATCGAGAGTGCAGCTCGGCCATCGAGTTCGGTAGAAACCGGTCTCGGGCTAGCGCCAGTACCACCCTGGGCGCGCACAGCACGGTAGCGTTGAGGGTTCCGAGCACCGAGCCGAGGATCAGCAGACGGACCAGCCCTTCCCCCCCGGCCCCCCAGACCAGTCTAGCGGCATCGGCTGCCGGCTGCGGCGAGGCGGCGATCTGCTCCAAGGAGAGCACCGAGTGCAGCCCCAAGTTCAAAAGAAGATAGAGAGAGGTCACCAAGAGCACCCCGCCGAGAAGCGCCCGCGGGAGGTTCTTCTGGGGCTCGGCGATCTCTTCGGAGACCACCGCCACATTGTACCACCCGTCGTAGGACCATAGAGCGGCCAAGAAAGCCGCCCCCCACCGGAGCTCACCGGCGGATCCCCCCCCGGCAGCCTCGCCCCCCCAGGCCAGC
>CAZDLH010000602.1:0-2177 GCA_964505925.1 uncultured Burkholderiales bacterium | reverse complement strand
CGCTCGGCGCGGGTGGCGGCCACGTAGAGAACTCTAGCGCTCTCGTTGGTCTCCTTCTCCTGCTCGAGGCTGCGCAGATACCGGTAGACCCGGTCCTTGTCGCCGCTCCCTTTTTGGGTGATGGGGGCCAGCAGGAGATGGGAGCCGCCCTGACCGTCGGGTAGCTCCAGCCAACTCAGGAGGGGCTCTTTGCTCGAAGGGCCGGCGCGGCTCAGGCCGGGTAGGATGACGGTGTCGAACTGCAGCCCTTTGGCCTTGTGGATGGTCATGATGGAGAGCCGACCATCGGCTTGGCTGTCCGGGCTCGCGTACAGCTTCTTGAGGCGCTTCTCTAGCTCTTCGAGGGACCATCGCGTTCGGCTGAGCTCCTCCAGCAGACGAAAGAAGGCCTGGGCGTCCTCGCGCTCCGAGGCGGTGGTCAGGCAGGCGGGTCCTCCCAGGGCCACCCAACAGCCCTCGACCATCCGCCGGACCGGCACCCGGTGACGCTGGGCTAGAGCCGGCTCCAGGACCTCCACCGTGCGCCGGAGCCGCTGGGCCTCAGCCGGCTCCAGGCGGGCTAGCGCCTCGGGGTCCGACCAGCGCTCCCACAGCGTGGTCACCACCTCTTGATCGGCTAGGGCCAGTAGACTGGAGCGCTCGAGGCCGCACCACGGGGCGCGCAGAACGCTGAGCCAGGCCAAGCGGTCGGCCGGGTGCAGGAGGGCCCGGGTCAGACTGGTTAAGTCCCGGACCACCGGCCGACTAGATAGGGCCTCCAGGTCCACCCCGCGATACCGGTACCCCCGGCGCCGCAGCATCGGAAGAAGCTCTTCTAGGTGGCTGCGGGCGCGCACTAAGATGGCGAGTCGCCGCTGCGGATCCTCGCTCCAGGTCTGCTCTACGATCTCGATCACCCGGGCGGCTTCGGCCCGTTTGGCCTCCAAGGAGTCGGGGTTCACCTCCACCACCGGGTGGTGGGTCACCGGTTCGTCTCCCCGGTCAGCCCGGGCCGGGCGGGCCAGTTCGTACGGCACGCCGCCGGCCAGGGGGCTCTCCCGCTCTGGGAAGACCTGCCCGAAGGTCTGGTTGAACCAGGTCACCAGCTGCTGGTCGGACCGGAAGTTCGAGGTCAGGAGTAGCGATAGCGGGCGGATCCGGGGTAGTCCTCCACGCCGAATCTGGAGGAAGAGACCCACCTCTGCATTCCGGAACCGGTAGATCGACTGCATCGGATCGCCGACCAGAAACAGGGTCCGGCCCTCCCCTTCGCTCCAGCCTGCGGTCAGGCGCTTCAAGAGATCGAGCTGGCCGATGGAGGTGTCCTGGAACTCGTCGATCAGAATGTGCGAGAGTCGGGCGTCGTAGGTCATCGCCAGTTCGCTGGGAGCGTTCTCTTCGCCCAAGGCCTCCTCGGCGCGCCGGGCCACCTCGGCGAAATCGGTGCGGTTCTGCTCGGCGAAGACCACCAGCAGGTGTCCGGCGGCGAGCACCGCTAGCCGCAGCAGCGAGCCGATGATGGCCCACTGCTCTTCGGTGTAGCGCGGCGGCGGCAGCAGGGTGCTCTGATGGAGCAGGCGGGCCAGATCGAGATCGTCTGAGAGCTCCTCGACCAGGGCTTCCACCGCTTCCTTGGCCGCCTTGAACTCGGCCTTCTGGTCTTTCGACGAACCGCTGGAGGGGGCCGGGAAGCCCTGATTCTTGTTGAGGCGCTTGCGCCAGGTCCCTGCGGCGGTCAGGAGGAGTTCGGCTAGACCACGCCACTGGGTCACACCGTCTATCCCGGTGCTGGGGAAGCGCCCTTGCGAGTCCGACCAGGACAGGACCGGGCTCTCGGGGTCTGGGTGGCGTTCGGCGGCGAAAGCGGCGCTGCGGCAGGCTCGCCAGAGGAGCTCTTCGGGGAAGGCTGCGCGCAAGCGGTGCAGGTGGTCTTCGACAACCGCCTCTAAGGCGCTCTCTAGCTCCTCGCGAGCGGCACCGGGATCGGCGAGGCTCCCCCGGGGGGAACCCTCCTTCGGGCCGCGCTGGAGCAGGTTTCCGATCGGTCGCAGCCAGCGGTCGCGTCCGGCCAGCAGCTGGGCCAGCAGGCCCTGAAGGCTCTGCAGGTCGCTGTCGCGGTGCAGCAGCAGGCGCTCCAGGTCGGCGCTGTACTGCGAACTGTCGTCGTAGATGCTGGCGAAGGTGCGCCGGGCGGCCTC
>CAZDLH010000601.1:0-2181 GCA_964505925.1 uncultured Burkholderiales bacterium | reverse complement strand
CGGGTGGTCGAGAACGTCGTCGGCGTTCGAGTGTTCGCCGACGGTGAAGAGCACGCTTACGCCGGCGACAGCGACGACGGTCTGGGTGAGCGCATCGGAGCTGCCGCCGACCAGGCCTGGGAGGCCACCGCCGACGCCGTAAGTGGAGCTTGGGATGCCACCACCGACGCCGTGGGTGGAGCTTGGGACGCGACCACCAGCGCCGTCGGCGGAGCTTGGGACGCGACCACCGGTGCCGTAGATGGGGCTTGGAACTGGCTCTGGGGTAAATAGTCGCCCCATCGCACGATGCCTTAAACGAGGGGGCGCTCCCTTCACCGGAGCGTCTCCTTACCGTTTCTCTCCGGGTATACCGCCCGCAAAAGATCGGTTAGAATGGGACCGGTGGGGGTCTGTCCTAGAGCTGATCCCAGCTAGACGATAGGTTCAAGCTTGGGGAGGCGCTATGAGCGAGACATCCGACGACAAGAAGGCGAAGCGGGAAGCCGAAGACATCCGCACGATCTTAGATCAGGCTGAAGAGCTCCGCGAGATCCTCCTCACCGCGAGTCGAAGCGGCTCGCTCACCCCCGGCAGACTAGCCGAACTCAACGATCGATGTCTAAAATTCCAGAACTGGTGGCGGATGTCGTTCATCGTTTTCGCCACCCCCGCCCTTAAAGAGACGCTGCAGTCCGCCTACCGAGGCCTCGAGCGACAGCTAGACGTCCTGAAACAGATGGTACCCGCTTCCCCTCCCGCCGTGAACGGGCCTCCCCCCGCCGCCTCCTCCCCCCCCACCGCGACCCCGGCGCCCCCCAGTCTGGAGCGGCAGCTTCGCGACGAAGCGCACCGCCGGCGCATCGAAGCCGGAAACGCCCGCATCCGAGAGCTGCAAGAAGAGACTCGACGCATCCGAGAAGAGAGCCTACGCAACCAGCAGATGTCGTTTTCCCGCTCCAACGAGATGTGGCGACGAGCTCACCTGAGCGGAGGCTCCAGCGGTTTCTACTGTCCGCGCTGCCTGCGCCAATACCCGGACCATCACCGGATCTGCGTGAGCTGTGGGCCCTACACCAACTCCCTCTACGGCTACCCCTTCTAGACAGACTCCGACGGCGACAAGGTGTGCACAGTCGTTTTCTGCTAGATTCAGAGTGAATGCTAGTGATACGAACACACAGGCCTCAGGGGCTCGCCCTGGTCACCGTGCTGCTGTTTTCAGCGCTGTTACTGATGATGGTTCTAGCCCTGTTTCAGAGCGTGCAAGGCGGACTCTTCGTCAGCCAGAACTATCGGGATGAATCCACCGCGCTCTATCTAGCCGAGGTCGGAATCATGGACGGCGTGGCCCACCTAGAAAGCGATCCCACTTGGACCGAAGGCTTCCAAGAGAAAAGCGTACCGGGGGTCGAGGGGCACTACTCCATCGTGTTCAACACCTCCGGCTCCGGCTTCACCGAGCTCGATTCGGTGAACAACTCCGACGGCACTTCCGACCAGAACTTTCGCGGTCCCGGCATGGTCCCGGGGGGCTGCATCTCTTTGATCTGCACCGCCCAGGTCGGCCGACAGACCCGAACGGTGGAAGCGCTGGTCTATATCGGTGGGGGGACCTACCCAGCCGAGCAAGCCATCATGACCAGCGGGAAGATCCAACTCCAAGGGGATGTGAAGGTGGACGGTAGGGCCGGTATCGGCGAGAACATCGAAGTCCCCGGGGACGTCCACTCGAACCTGGGCGACGCCTCCGACAACCTGGTCGCCTGGGACGGCTCGGGGATGGCCGAGTTCTTAGGTAAGGTCTCGTCGGTCGGCAGCTCGGCCAACGCGGTGAACCTATCCGGAGCCGCACCCAGCGACGGTATCGAGATCGGCTCAGCACCGGTCTTTTCACCGGACGTGAACATCCTGGCCAAGATCGCAGCCAACAGCGGAGCGCCGACCCCACCGCTGAGCGCCGGCACCACCGTGCTCACCCCTCCGGCGGGCGACACCAAGCTGTACTACAGCGGAGATCTGAACCTGCAGGGCGACCTGCTCCTCGATGGGGTGGAGCTGTACGTGGACGGCTCGCTCACGGTGAACGGTTCGGTCAGCGGCAGCGGCGCGATCTCTGTGGGGGGCAGCACCACCTTCCAAGGCGACGCCCGCATCACCGCCGCCACCCCCGACCAGGTGAGCCTATTTAGTGAGGGGAAT
>CAZDLH010000600.1:0-2184 GCA_964505925.1 uncultured Burkholderiales bacterium | reverse complement strand
CTGGCGTGGTACAGGACATCGCGGCTTTTTCGGGGGTCGTGAAGAGCTCGGGTGCGCTGCTCTTGGTGGACACGGTGGCCTCGCTGGGGGGGGTAGAGTTTCGGACCGACGAGTGGGGGGTGGACTGCGCCTACAGCGGGTCCCAGAAGTGCCTGTCGGCGCCTCCGGGGCTAAGCCCTATTACGTTCTCGGATCGCGCCATCGAAAAGATTCGGGCTCGACGAAAGCCTCCGAAGAGCTGGTATCTGGACCTCTTGCTGAACTGGCGCTACTGGGACGACCCTCCGGCCTACCATCACACCGGCTCGATCCAGACCATGTACGCTCTGCACGAGGCGCTCAAGATGCTGAACGAAGAGGGGCTGGAGAATAGGTGGCAGCGAACCGAGGAGACGGCTCGCCTTCTCTACGACGAGCTCGAAGCGCTCGGGTTCTCCCTGGTGGTAGAGCCGGAGCATCGCCTGCCCACACTGACCACCGCTCTTCTCCCAGAGGGCTGGGACGAGGCGGCTCTACGGCGCAAGCTGATGGTGGAGCACAATGTGGAGGTAGCCGGAGGCTTAGGGCAGTTCTCCGGTAAGGCCTGGCGGATCGGGTTGATGGGGCACTCCTGCCGCGCCGACTCGGTCAGACTACTGCGGCAGCTGCTCGAAGAGCTGACCAAGACCGAGGCCTGAGGCACCGGGACCGGCCTAAGGAGCGCGCTGTTGGAGCCCTTCTTTATCGGCTATCTACTACTCCCGCTGGGCTACGCTGCGGCGCTGGGGGCGTTGGCCCGAAGAGCCGAGAAGGCGCTGGAAACCGGACGCGCCGCAGAAGCGGTTCGACTTCTGCAGTTCGCCCGGAAGGCGCCCTTTTTAGGCAGCTACCGGGCCATGTCCGAGGTGAACCTTCTGACGGCGGCAAACGCGCTCGAGGACTACGATCTGGTCGAGGAGGTCTGGTCTTCCCTGCGCGGCAAACTCGAGATTCTCCGGCCTTACGGGGGGGCGGCGGTGGCAGCCTACAGCGCCACCCTCATCGGCCGTGGACGCTACAGCCGAGCGCTGGATGTGCTGTCCGAGTCGGGGTGGGAGGAAGAGACGGAGGCGACCGAAGAGCTGGCGCGTCTGTGCTGGGCCTTCTGCCGCGCTAATCGCGCCTCGGCCTTCATCAATCTGGGAAGGCTAGAGGAGGCGGACGTCGAGCTCAAAGAGATCGCCAGTCGTCCGTGGTCTCAACCGGTGCTGGGCTGGCTTTTGAACCTGCTCGAGGGTCACGTCTGCTATCTCCGGGGCGATTCCGCCCGAGCTCTCGAGCTGCTGGAGAGGAGGCCCCGCAGCGGTGTGCCTCCCCTGTCGCGGGCCGAGTTTCTTCTCCACTGCGGAATCCTTGCGGCGCGCTGCGGAGGCCCGGGGTTGGACGTCACGCGAGCCGTGTTCAGCGACTTCGAGAAGGCCGTTCCGGTGGAGACCCCCTTGCGCTCCTCGCCCAAGATGGTCCGCTTCGAGATCCTCTTGCAGGCCGAGTTCGCTCTCGCTTTGGGCCGAACGGAGGCTGCGCTGGAAGCTTTCGACCGCTTGGGGGGGATGGAGTACGTGGGGGGTCTGGCCTTTCTGCGGGCCGCATCAGCGGCGCAACGGTTGGGCGCCACCCAAGCCGAGAGGCGCTATCTGGAGTGGGCTGTGCGCTTCGATCCGGAGAGCCCGTGGGCGCGGACCGCTCAACAGCGGCTAGACACAAGGGGGAGTTCGCCAGGAGAGCGTAGCTAGGGGCATGAGCGACGTTTATCTGTGGGACACCTACCAGAAACTAGGCCGAGAAGCGCTGGAGCGCGCCGACCTCGAACAGGCACTCGAATCGTTTCAAGCCGCGGTATCGGTGGCCGAAGATCTGCCTGGGGTGGATCCGCGCCTCACCGTCTCCCTGCGCTCCTTCGCGCTGGCCAAGCGGGCTGCGGGTGAACCTGGAACAGCTTTTCAGATCCTGGAAAAGACCTTGGAGATCGCCGTTTCGCGGCTGGGCTCGGGCTCGGAAGAGGTGCTCGAGACGCGGCGTAGGTTCGCTGAAGTGGCGAGGGAGCTCGGCTATCTCGATCGAGCCCAAGAGCAGTTCGAAGCCGTGCTCGAAGCGGTCGCTAAAGGCGCCGACGAGCGAGCCACCGAGGAGGTGCTGGAGAGCCTCGCCCAGCTCGCCCAAGAGCGC
>CAZDLH010000599.1:0-2194 GCA_964505925.1 uncultured Burkholderiales bacterium | reverse complement strand
ACCGCCCTCTCAGCGCTCGGCCTCTTGGAGCGCTCGCCGTCCGACGCCTACCGCTTCCCGCCCGACGGGCTCCAAAGTATCCAGCGTAGTAGAGCTCTCATGAGTTGTCACTTGGCCCTCGCCGGCCGAACCCTGGAGACCGCCACCGCGATCTTGAGCGGGCGCGCCCTTCCCGAGCCTCCGATCGCTGCGCGACTACTGCTCCAAGAGAGCTTGAAGAGCAACTATCGTTGGCTCTACGAAACGATCTCCGCGGAGACCCCAGAGCTTCAAGAGTATCTAGGACAGGCGGAGCGGGTCTTGGAAGTGGGCTGCGGTTTGGGCACCGGCTTAACCGAGCTCGGTGCCCGGTTTCCACACCTCGAGCTGTTCGGGCTCGAGGCCGATTACGAGTGCGCGAAGGAGTCCGACCGAGCGAACCGCTGCGTCATCCACGTGGGAACGAGTCCCAAGAAAGCGTTCAGCCAACCCTTCGACGCCATCGTCTGCTTCCGTGTCTTGGCTGGGACAGCCGAGCCGCTCGCGCTGGTCCGAGAGTGCGCAGATCTGCTGGTAGATGGAGGCTGGTTGATCCTCGGTAGCGAGCTACCGGCCGCCAACCGCCAGGGCAAGAGTGCCGGCAGAGCCCTAAGCGAGCAGTTCGCCCATCAGCTCATCGCCGGAGAGGTCCGCCTCGCCCCGCTAGAGGAGCGGGAACTGGTAGAGGCCGCCCGCTCGATGGGGCTCTCCCTCCGACATAGTACGCTCGGACCGGATTGGGCTACTCCACTCTTCCTATTCGTGAAATCCTAGGACTGCAGGCCTCCGACTACCTGAAGGGAAGCCCTCCCAAGCTACGAAAGCAGCACCTGAGGTCCCACTTTGTCAGATCCGATAGACGACACGACGGAACAGCCCGATAAGGCTCAAGAGGAGCAGCCTAAAGCCGCCCCTCCGCCCCTTTTCCCCACCCACATGGTGAGTATGCCTCCGTTTCTCATGAAGAAGGGACCCGCTACCCCCGTCTCCTCCGACGAAAACGATGGGCCGAAAGCTGACCCCCGTCTTTCGCGACTAGCCAAGATGCAGTCGCAGTACGTCACCGAGGAGTCTCTAGCTGCGGCCACTCCCGCTCCCCCCCCGAAGCCCGACCCGGACTCGGAGCTCGACGACGATGAGGAGTACCTCGACGAGGAGTATCACGACGAGGATGAAGAGTATGAGGACGAAGAGTACTCTGAGGACGACTACCACGACGACCTAGAGGGAGAGCCCGACGAAGAGGCCGCTGAGCCCGCGGAGACGGCAGCTGAAGAGGTCCCCATCCCCTCGGAGCCCGAGGAGCCCGAGGAGCCCGAAAGCGATCACCGCATCGCCCGTCTGCGGAAACTGAAGAATCAGTTCGTCACCGAGAAAGACTTGGAGAGCACCCCTGCTGCGACCGAGCCGAGCATCCTTCTCACCACTCCGGTGAGACAGGCCATCGTGGTCTGTCCGAACTGCCAAGCCGAAGAGCCTCGCGACCAAAAGATCTGTAGCGCCTGCGGCGCCAAGCTGCCGAACATCTCCGCGGTCTCGGAAGAGACCTTCAACCCAGGATCCATGGATACCGCTCTAAAGAAGTATGTGGCGGCTGTAGAGAAGCTCAGGAGCGCACAGATGAGCGTCCAGGAGTTTCTAGACTTTCTCCATGAGCGACTAGAGCTGAGCCGCTCGCTCATCGACAACGTCTTGGAAGTCCTCGAGGAGTCGGTGGCCTCCGAATGGCTGCCGGAGGCGTCGGGACTGATCCGGGAAGCCACCGACCTGCTCGAAGAGTCGATCGAAGTTATGCTGGTCCGGACCGAAGAGCGCCTCGCCGAGGTGGAGGAGCTGCACGCCTTGGAAGATGAGGGCCACGAACTCGATGCGCCCCCTCCCGATCCCGAGACCGCAGTTCGCAGCATGGACTTCACCCCGGATCTCGCGAACTTGAAGCGGGCCAACGATCAGCTCTTGGAATCCCTCAGAAGGATCGACTCGTTCCAGAAGCAGGCCCAAGAGGACCTGGAAGTCTCCCTGTAGCGACCCGCCCAAGGTCGGCCGCTCCCCTATCGACCGAGCCAGCCGTTCACCGACCGCCGCGCGGGACGCGACCGGCGTCGACCTCAGGCCCGAAAGTCAGTTCGCACTGGGACTGGGGAAGAGACTCAAGGCGTGCACTCGCACCTTAGGC
>CAZDLH010000598.1:0-2195 GCA_964505925.1 uncultured Burkholderiales bacterium | reverse complement strand
GGATGCTTGCGGGGTAAACCACGACGAGGAAAAGTCCGGGGTTTAAGGGCCCAAAAGAGGTTGACGACGACGGCTCGTCTCGCTAGGATAGGACCCGTCGTTGGGTTGTAGCCAAGTGGTAAGGCAGGGGCCTTTGGAGCCTCCATCCCTGGTTCGAATCCAGGCAGCCCAGCCACACTGTTACGAACGTTCGTAACGAATCATCACAGAATAGAGAAAAGCCCCGGTAACCGGGGCTTTTCTCTATTCTAGGCAGACTCTGGGGCTACAGTAGGACCGGCACGGCCTCCTGCTGGAGGGCCTCCCGCTCTTGGGAGTTCATAAACTCCGGCTCCAGGCGATCCTTTTCGAAGACGTAGCTGCGCAGAGGATCGTAGTCGGAGTGCTGGTCCACCAGGTCTAGAATGTGGACGAACTCCCGGAGAAACAGTCGGGGCACGACTTCCACTCTGCCGCCAAAGCCGGCGGTCATAGAGTTCACCAGCGCTTGAATGAAGGCGTCGGGGACCCTCGTCTCTAGCAGCTCCGGGTGTTGGCCAGGGTAGAGCGCTCGGATCTTCTGGGCTACTAAGAAGAGCCGGTCGGTGTCGAGCGTAGGTAGGGAGATCTGAGGCTGCCGGAGGTTCTTCGGCTCATCCTCTTGCCCGGTGGTCCGGATCCGCTCGTGCAGCGGCTGCAGCGACGGTACACCTTGGGACCCGTCGAAGAAGTCGGGGGTCCCGGTCAGTACCAGATGCAGTCCGGGAAGCTCGTTGTTTTCGATGGCATCGATCAGCTGACGCAGGACTTCTAGGGACTTCAGACGCTCCGGTCGCCGTAGTCGCAGGACCGTCTCGACCTCGTCGAGCACCAAGAACAGTCCGGAGTAGCCGGAGCCCTCCATCAGCTCTAACCACCCCCGGAGAAAGGGCACGACATCCCAGTTTTCTACTCGACCCGTCACATCGGCGAGCTTCTTCACGTCGAACCCGACCTTGTTGTCGCCCGACATCCAGTCCAACAGACCTCGAGCATCGGAGAAGCGGTTGTCGAACTTAGCTTTGTGGTAGGCCTTCAGGCAGACCGCGAGCCGACCGGCGCGTTCGCCGACCCGCACCAGGTTCGTTTCGACCTTCTTGGCCACGGCGTCGGGGAAGGAGGGGTCGTCCTCCTCGAGACCGTCGATCTCGACCACTTGGTCTTCCAGGCGGTAGAGCCACCGGTCGACCAAGGTCTGCAGCGAGCCGCCCTTGCGGTCGGTCAGCGAGAGGTTGCTGCACATCCGACGATAGACCGCAGCCAACTTATAGAGCGGGGTATCGGTGCCCGAGATGACCACTTTGCTCACAAGAAAGTTCGCCTCTAGGGCCTCGGCAGCGGCGAGCGACGACAAGAAGGTCTTACCCGAGCCGTACCCACCGCGAAGGAATTTGAAAGCGGAGCGGCCGGTGGCCACCCAGGTGCGCTGCTCTCTGAGGACTTCCATCTGCTGGTCTAGTCCCACCGCGAACTGCTCGAGCCCCTCCGACGGTACGGTGCCCGCCCACAGTGCGTTGATGATCCCGGTGGCGACCGTTCGGTCGACTGTCTTTAGCATGCGTTACTCCCTAGCTTTCGTTCCTTCTTGGTGTCGGTCTTAGTCGGCAGTCGGCGCTGCCGGGTGGTGTCGATCCTCAAGGCGTAGACGTTGCCTTCCGGACCGTCGCCGTCGTGGCGTATGAGCGGAAGACCCGCACGGTTGAGCCGGTCGATCAGATTCTCGATGGCTCCACCGACCCGGCGGCTCTGAGCGGCCTTGCCGAGGGCCATCTCCGAGAGCCGTCCGTGACGCATCAGCGCCTCGAGGAGCCGTCGTTCGATCTTTTTTGGTTGAAACGGGAGGTGGAGCTCGGTCCCCTCTTCTGAAGTGATGGTGACCCCGGCCGGCAGAGGCTCGGAGGAGTCGACCTCACTAGAGCTCGACGAGACCCGGCGCGCGTGGGCGGTCTCGAGCACCAACTGCTCTTCACCGTTGTCTCGGCTTTCACTGTCGGCCCACAGCGGCCGGCTATCAGCGGCGGCGAACAGACCGTTGCGGCCGTTCCCCTCCAGGCTGCACTCGAGGAGCTCGCAGGGGGCCTTGCTCAGTAGGAGCACCCCGTCTCGCTGACTTTTCTCGACCCGGCACTGGGCTAAGGTGAGCCTCGCCGAATCGCCAGCGGCTATACCGTGTAGCC
>CAZDLH010000597.1:0-2199 GCA_964505925.1 uncultured Burkholderiales bacterium | reverse complement strand
GATGCCCTCGTTCGGAAATCCGGGCGGAGGTTTCGGTAGCGCCTCTCCGGCCGCTTTCCTGGGTGGCAGTGCAGGCGGAGCGGCCCCAGCAGGATCTTCGGCGGCTACTGGTGAGATCGGAGGCTCCTCGGCCGGCGGAGGCTGGATCAAGCCGGTGGACAACTACCGGGTCAGTTCACGGTTCGGACCTCGCCGGGCTCCCACGGCCGGCGCCAGCACCAACCACAAGGGAATCGATCTCGCCGCTCCCCTGAACACTCCGGTCCGAGCGGCTAAGGGCGGAGTGGTCTCCATCTCCAAAGATGAAAGAACCGGCTACGGCAAATGGATCGAGATCAAGCATGACGACGGCACCCGATCCCGCTACGCTCACCTGAACACCCGGGACGTCCAGGTCGGTGCCCGAGTCCAGGCCGGACAGGTGATCGGCAAGATGGGTAGCACGGGAACCTCCACCGGCTCCCATCTCCACTTCGAGATCCTCAACCAGCAAGGACAGAAGGTCAACCCCGAAAGCGTCATGCGCCTTTAGAGCTGTCCTCTGGGCGCTGGCCTTTCCAGTCCTCGGAAGCCAGGCTTAGGGCCAGGCTCCGACCCGCCTCGTAGAGCCTGTCGGTCAGGTCATACCAGTTGTCGTGATCCATCCTCCGGATCGGCGTACCTAAGCGGCGCATCACGCCGGGTCCGGGGTCGGGCTCGTTCAAGCCTGCGTCGAACTCCTCGGGGACGCCTCGCCCCCAGAAATCGGTCTCCTCAAGGGGGGTCGGGGGCGTCGGATCCGCCATCGGAGGGTCCTTCTTTCGGGCCTTCGACTCCTGGACTTGCCAGCGCTGTTTCAAGGCCTTCAGTAGGCGCCCCGAGGACATACCCCGCAGAGAAAACATTAAGAACGGCTCCTCATCGAGGCTCTCGGCCAACTCGTAATGGACGGCCGCGACGTGTTTGCAGGGGTTGGCCCAATCAGGACACGAGCAGGACTGAGTCAGCTCCTGGGAACTCGCCGGAAGCAGCCTGGCTCCGGCTCCAGCGAACGCCTCTTCGATGGTGGCCGGCATCTGACCAGCCAGGAGTTCAGACGCCCAATCCAAACGGCTCGCCATCCGTTCCACCACCTCTTCCCACTGGGCGTCGGTAAGGGGCTTCACCTTTATCCGCACCTGGTACGGTAGGCTACGACGCCCCTGGACTCTGGCCACGGCCACTCCGTCGAGCACCAGAATCGGCAAGACTCGCCCCGATCGGGCATACCTTTGCCCTCGCTCGAGTCGGTTGCTCCAACCCATCGCGTCCAGAGCATCGATCCACTTCTGAGACCACCAGGTGGTGGCGAACTCCCTGCTCATCGGTCCCCTCCTAAACTCACGATCTCCCGTAGGCGACGGTTGTCGAGTTCGGTAAGCCAGCTTTCGCCGGCGCCTACCACGCTCTCGCTGAGGGCGGTCTTGCGTTCAATCAGCTCATCGATCCGCTCTTCCAGGGTGCCGGGACACAGGAACTTGAAAACCTGCACCTTCTGGGTCTGGCCGATACGGTAGGCCCGGTCGGTCGCCTGATTCTCCACCGCCGGATTCCACCAGCGATCGAAATGGAACACCCGGGTGGCCCGGGTCAGGTTCAAGCCCACTCCCCCGGCCTTGATGGAGAGTACGAAAACCTGAGGCGCCGTGGAGCCCTGAAACTGCTCGACCATGGCATCGCGCTTCTTTCGAGTGACACCCCCGTGGAGACAGAACGTCCGGCACCGGAGCCGCTCTTCGAGATGGAGAGCCAGACGCTGGCCGAACTGGGCGAACTGGGTGAAGACCAGAGCCGACTCGCCCCCCTCGACCAGTTGGTCTAACATCTCTTCGAGCCTGGTCAACTTGCCGGAACGACCGGCTAAGGGGCTGTTGTCGTCGAGAATCAAGCTGGGGTGGTTGCAGACCTGCTTCAACCGCATAAGAGACTTCAAGACCAGCCCTTTGCGTCCGATCCCCTCGGCCCCCTCGATAGCCTCCATCATCTCGTTCACGTAGGCCTGATAGAGCGCCGCCTGCTCTGGAGTCAGGGGACAGTACTCCTTGATCTCTTCCTTGTCGGGTAGGTCCGGAGCGATGGCGGGATCCGACTTCAGGCGCCGGAGAATAAAGGGCTCCACCGCCTGGCGAAGCTGGTGTCGGGCGGTGTCGTCTCCGTACCGCTCTATCGGGATAGAGAAGC
>CAZDLH010000596.1:0-2204 GCA_964505925.1 uncultured Burkholderiales bacterium | reverse complement strand
CGCCGTACTGCTGGCACAGCCGGTGCAGATCCCGAAAGAACTCCCGCTGGTCCGGGGTCAGGCCTTTGAGCCAGACATCGGGACGCTCTACCGGAGAGAAGCGACAGTTCACTCGGGGATCTTGGCGGTACAGCTCCCGGTAGATAAAGATCGGGATCCGCTGCTTCTCGGCTTTGGCGATCAGATCGAGAAGCTGCGGGTGATCCGGGGAAGCTATGGCGACGATAGCCGATCGGCTACGCCCGTTCAGCAGGTTGAAGAGCTCCTCTTCGTTCTGGAAACGAACGAGGTCGCAACGGTTCTTGCCGGCCCACTCCTTGAGCCAGTGATCGGTGCTGCCTCGGGAGCGCTCCGGTAGGAGCATCTCTTGCGGCTTCACCCCGGAAGCTTTCAGCGCCTCGGTGAGGTGGGCCACGTTCACCAAATTGGGCGGCGCCATCAGGTAGACCCTCATGAATCCTCCATCTGTGGGGAGCCGTCGTCGGGCTCCGAAACTGGCAGTTCGGTCTGAGCGGGGAGCGGGGAAGGTGCAGGTCGGGCCGGCCGCATGGGGATCTGCGGACCGTCCTCGTCGATCTCCGGCCTCTCGTTCTCCGGCGCCTGGTCTGCCAGCTGGTCCGGCGACGATGGGTCGACGGCCGAGCCGGACTCCGGCGGGGGATCCGAGGTGGGCTCGCCGGACGGGTCCGGAGACTCGCCCGAGCTGTCGTACCCTGTCTCACTGGGGGCATCGGAAGCGCTGGCGAGGACCGGATCGCTCACCTGGTGGGTCCCTTCGGGCAGCTCGGTCTTCGGCTCGGAGGTCTCGTCTGAAGTCTCGTCGGAGGCCTCGCTGAGCATGGCGGCGGCGGTCTCCTCGGCTGCGTCTAGTTTGCGCACCTCGGTGGGCTCGACCTCTTCGGGGGGGCGCTTTCGACGGCGCTTCTCCTCGTCGAGAGCGCGGCTCTCATCTTGCAGCGCTGTCTGGATCTCCCGCTGGAACTCGTCGGCGGTGCGCCGAACGGTCTTCAAGGCTTTGGCTACCTTCGCCGCGATCTCCGGTAGACCGTGAGGGCCGAACACCAACAGGGCCAACACGGCCAGCATGATCATCTCTCCGCCACCGATGTTGAACATCGCTAACGAAGCCTCCCGGACGCGTTCTGCAGCTCCCGCTGAGCTTTCTGGCAGTGGGCCACGATGCGGTCGAGCGCCGCCGAGCTCACCAGCGGTTCCGACTCGGCGAGCTCTTCTTTGGTCACCAACTCGAGCGCGTCTCGCAGCTCACTCAAGCAGTCGTTCAGGCTCTCTATCGAGCTCTGGATATGTAGCTCAAGGCTCTTCACAGACGGTTCCCTTTCCGCTTCGCCTCCTGGGAACCTCCTCCGGCGAGGTCTCTTCTAGGCTGGCTGGCGGACTAGAGGCCGAGGGCAGCCCGAGGAGGTCTGACCGGCGGCGAAACGAAATCGGGGTTCGCGGGTACATTCCAGCCGAGGGTTGGGTCGAGGTGCCCAGAAACGGGGGCATCCCTTGGTCCAGTGTAGACCCGGACGATCGATGAGGGTAGCGATTCTGCTCCTGCTCCTGCTGCTGACGGCCGCTGCCGGCGCGGAGGCACGCTTTTTCGACCTGTCGACGCTGGACGGGCAGGGGCGGGTCCGGGGGCAGCTCGACCTCCCGCAGGTCGAGCCGGAGGCTGCGGGTGAAGACCGGAAGTTCCCGATGGTCTTTCTGCTTCAAGGCACCGGAAATTTCGACCGAGACTGCGAGTTCGGTAATAGTCGAACGCTTCGAGATCTTCTGTTTCGGGAGCTGTCCCGGGTCTTCACCGCAGAGGGCGTGGCGGTACTGAGGATCGACTACCGGGGGGTCTACGGTAACACCTTTCACGTTCCAGAGAAGTTCGAGCCCGAGGAACGCAAACAGTTTTTTCTGCAGCGACTCTTCTCTGAGGAGGTTCGGGCTACGGTGACCCCGGAGAACATCCGGTCGGATTTTCTACAGGCCTACGAGTGGGCGATCTCTCAAGACCTCATCGACCCGACCAGAGTTCTGGTCCTCGGTCACTCCGAAGGTAGCATCCACGCTGCCGCGCTGGTCGGCTCTGGGCGGATCCCCGCGCTGGGCTGCCTGATGTTGACCGGCCTCGCCGCCAGTCCGAAATCGGTGGTCCACTATCAGTCGACCTCCAGGTGGGCCGACCTGCTCATGGAGCTCGACGCGGA
>CAZDLH010000595.1:0-2204 GCA_964505925.1 uncultured Burkholderiales bacterium | reverse complement strand
TCGGCGATGCAGCCCACTACCCCGGCCGCACCGCCTTCCCGCTCTTGGCGGCAAAGGCCAAGCTTGCAGCTACTAGAAGCTGATCCGACCCGCTAACGCGGGGGACCATCGAGAGGCGGCGAATCAGCCGCCTCTTTTTTTGGGCTTTTTCTTCCGGGTTGCCTTCTTCGGTTTCGACGGCGGAGCCTCGGGAGGCTCGCTCGCCTCGGGCTCGGGAGCTGGAGGCGGCACCGGCTCGGCGGGCGCGGCGCTCTCCACCGGCTCGGGCTCGGGAGTTGGAGGCGATACCGATTCCGCGGGTGCTGGAGGCGGCACCGGCTCGGCGGGCGCAGCGCTCTCCACCGGCTCGGGCTTGGGCGTTGGAGGCGATACCGATTCCGCGGGTGCGGAAGGCGGCACCGGCTCGCCGGGCGCAGCGCTCTCCGCCGGCTTGGGCTCGGGAGTTGGAGGCGATACCGATTCCGCGGGTGCGGGAGGCGGCACCGGCTCTAAAGTCGGAGGGGAGTCAAAGTCGCTCGACCCCGCTTCGGCGGACTCCGGCTCCTGAAGAAAGTTCAGATGGAACCATTCGAAAAGCGTCTTGCCCATAGCCGCCACCGGAATACCCAGCAGCATCCCCCAGATACCGGCGACCTCACCCCCCGCGAAAGCCGCAAACATCACGAAGAGTTCGGAGACCCCCATCGCGTTGCTCATCAGAGCTGGCTGAACCGTCCGGTCGATGATCATGTTCACGACGTTGATAGTGATCAGAACAGCCAGGCCGAAAGCTAAACTCTCCTCTGCGACGTACCCCAGGACTCCCCCCAAGATAGAGGTCGCGATGATTCCGATAAACGGGATCGGATAGAGCAGCCCTGCCACGACGGAGATGATGTACTTATAAGGGAAATCCACCCCGGTCACTAGGTTCAGCACCAGCATCGACAAGAAGGTCGCGATACAACAGGCGATTGAGGTTAGTATGGTCGCCTTGAGATAGCCGCCGAAGATCACCTGCATCTTGTTCGAGAGCGAGAGGATCTCTTCGCGATACCTTCTAGGAAGTTTTTCGAGAATACCTTGGCCCATGCTCTTCCAGGTCATCAGCATATAGATGGAGACCAGAAAAGCGGTGGCGACGATGGTGATGCCGGTGACCAGGTCTGCGAGCGCATTCCCGAGCCACACGATGACAAGGGTGGCCCAACTACCGATGGTGCTGGCACTCTCTTGAATGAAGGTCGTAGCCCTCTCCATGATCTCGTCGCGATACTCGGCCGGAAGCTTAGCTAGAAGAGGCTCGATCTTCTCGTTGATGGCCTGGGGCAGCTCGCTCGGGTCGCTGATCATGGACTGTAGGTTCACCAGCCGTTGGAGCTGCTCCGTCAGGTTCGGAACCATCAGCGAGGCCACCGCCACAAGGATCCCCACTAACAAAGTGGTGATCAGCGCCACCGCGATGGCTCGAGAACATTTCTTAATCGGGCCCAACCGTTGCCCCTCTAAAGCCTCTACTGCAGGGTTGAGGAGATACGCGATAAGCCAAGCCATCACGAAGATCTTCAGAGTGGTCGGGATCTGGGCGATACTGTACAGCAGCAGTATCGCTATCGCTGCCCAAAGTATATGCTTCCAGATCGGAGTCGGTTTCAACACTTGCACGGCTGTTCTACCCCCAGTTATTTGGCTCTCGCTCGCTCACCTGGCGCTACTGTGGTTCGGATTTCAGTAGCATCCCGGTGTCGAGTTGGTTAGCTAACTCGACGAATACTTCCAGGATCTCGAACTCTTCGACGAAAGCCTGATCCGCAGGGACGCTCTCCATTACTAGTTCGACTCCGGTCTCGTTTGGAAAACCCCAGGCGGGATAGTTCCCCCGGGTTACCGGGAACCCCACCGTCTCCCCCTGGCTCGACGAACCGAAAAACCCCTTCTCCTCCCTCCAGAGCTTGGAGAACGTATGAGGGATGGGGGCACCGTGAGTCGACTTGACGAGTAACCCGTGGCGGCTCAAGAACAGTTGGTAGCCATCGTTGTAGTCTAGGAGGGCGGGTGGACCGAGCCCATCCCAGGCGTAAAACTGCGGCCGCGCCTCGGTGGTGTAGTCCCCGTCGCTGTAGGGGATCCCCTCGAGGCGAGGTTGAGCGATGGGCCAGTTCTTCTCGTGGAGCTTCTCTTTCGTCCAGGGAAGCGCAGCGGCGAGATCGCGAAGCTGCTCGGGA
>CAZDLH010000594.1:0-2207 GCA_964505925.1 uncultured Burkholderiales bacterium | reverse complement strand
GCGGATCCTCCTTCGCCTTCTCGATGGCGGCCTGGATGGCATCTAGGTCGTTGACCTCATCCCTCTCGAGCCTCTGAACGTGCCAGCCGAGCGCCTCGAAGCGGGTATCCACATCCTCGCTGAAGGCTAAGTCCGTCGCCCCTTCGATAGTGATCTTATTGTCGTCCCAGAAGGCGATCATCTTCGACAGCCCGAGATGTCCGGCAAGCGAAGCGGCCTCACAGCAGACGCCCTCCATGAGATCTCCATCCGAGGCGATCACGTAGGTGTAGTGATCGACGACCGGAAAGCCGTCGCGGTTGAAGGTGGTCGCCAAAAAGCGTTCGGCCAACGCCATCCCCACCGCCGTCGCAAAACCCTGCCCCAGCGGTCCGGTGGTGGTCTCCACCCCAGGCGTATGACCGTACTCGGGATGACCCGGCGTCTTGCTCCCCCACTGTCTAAAGTCCATCAAGTCTTGGCGAGAAAGCGCGTAGCCCGAAAGATGGAGAAGGCTGTACTGCAAGATACAGGCGTGTCCACAGGAGAGGATGAACCGGTCCCGGTCTACCCACTCAGGATCGCTGGGGTCGTGCTTCATAGCGCGGCCGTACAGGGTCCACCCGATGGGGGCTAAGGCCATCGCCGTACCGGGGTGGCCGGAGTTCGCCTGCTGGGGCCCGTCCATGGCCAACCCCCGCACAGTGTTGACTACGATCGTCTCTTGTTTGTTTGCGATGCTATTGCTCATAATAAGGGTGCACGGTTCCTTTCCCTGTGCAGCCCGGGGGGCTTCAACCCTTCCGCCGGGACTCTCATCCGACAGGTCGCCCTCGCACTGCACTATCGAACGACTGCTTCCCAATCGGTGGCGGCTATCCCTGCGGAGATCTGGCTGCGGAAGGGGCCCCTGCGAGCGACGGAGCAGATCCCCAAATGCGACGAATGCTCCTCACCTGCTCCCTCATTCTCAACGCGCTGCTCTTAGGGATCCTCGGCACTCTCTTCTTGAGAGACCCAACGTTGGTGAAACTAGCGCCGGGGGTCGAGATCAGATCTAGCGAGCTCCGAGCCACTCTACTCAAAAAGGAGGGAGCCGAAGCCTTGGGCGATCTGATCGGACGACGATTGGTGCAGCACGCTGCCGAGGATCGGGGGCTGAGCGTCGATCCGGAAGAGTTCGAGGACCAGTGGCGCTCCCTTCTCCAGGAGCCGGACGTCAGAGGACGGCTGGACGCCGGCGAGAGCACCGAGGAGTCTTTGAGGGCCGATCTGGAGACTCTCCTGCTCCTGGACCGCCTCACCTGGGACGGGATCCCTGGCCCTATCCAGCAAGAGTGCCTCGAACAGTTCTTCCAGACCCACAGCCGAGAGCTGGCGAAAGTGAGACTGAAGCACATCTTGGTAGACCGCGAAGAGACGGCCCGGGAAGTAGCTTCGAGACTGGAAGTGGGCGTGGAGTTCGAAGGGCTCGCAGGGCGGTTCAGTCTCGACCCCATCAGCCGCGAAGTCGGTGGCGATATCGGCTGGAAGAGGCGCCGGGACCTCCCTCCGGAGATCGCCCAGGTCGCGTTCATTCTACCGGTCGGCAAGGCCAGTCGCCCTATCGCAACCGAGTACGGCTGGCACCTCTTCTATATCGAAGAGCGCTCGGAGACCTTCGAAGAGCTGCTCAAGGACACCCGTCGCGCCCTGTGCGCGGCTCAGCGGCCGTCCACCCTTCGAGAGCTCAAGAAAAAGTACGGGCTCGATGAGCTAGATCTAGAGGGGACGCTCTCGAGAATGCGGTGGACTCTACAGTAGAAGAGAGGGTGACACTAGGCGGAACCGGACAAGGCTTGACACCGTCCACCCGAAGAACGTAGTATTCCGCAGATAACCCGCAAACTTCAAATCGACAAGGAGACCAGAAAATGGCTCAGCTCACCATCGACGCCGTGAAGCGCGAAAGCGCTGGTAAAGGCGTAGCTCGTAAGCTTCGCGCCACCGGGAAAACTCCGGGGGTGCTCTACGGCAAGTCCATAGAAACGCTCCACTTCTCAGCAGATGAGAAAGCTGTAGCTACTCTTATGAAAGAGCAGGGTCTAAACGGCGTGCTCAACCTGAATCTCGAAGGTCAGACGTACACCTGTATGATCGCCGAGTACCAGCGCGACGTCTTCCAGCGAGAAGTGACCCACTTGGACCTCAAGATGATCGACCTCAACGAAAAGATCGTGGTGAAGATT
>CAZDLH010000593.1:0-2207 GCA_964505925.1 uncultured Burkholderiales bacterium | reverse complement strand
GCGGTCCGTGACCGCCACACCTTGGCCGCCCAACGCGATCGGGCCCAGGCCGTCCACCGTCCACCCCACCTCGGAAGGGCGGACGAATACGCCGTCCGCTCGCCTCACCAAGCCGGGCCCGAGAGCGACCGCTCGCTCGTCTTTGACCTGCCGGGGCAACCCTTGCTCTACCACTGAAATCCCTGTCGCACTCAATCCCTAGTACCTTTAGAAAGAGACAATACGCTAAGCCCCCGCCCTCCCCCTCTAGCGTCCCCCGAGCGCACTGCAGCCGGTAACGCCACAGTTCAGAAGGAAGTCCTTCCAAGGGACGAGAAACCGGGCCCCACTAAGGGTGGAACTCGCAAGATCCTGGCATGGAACGGGATCGACCACCTGGGCACAGAGAGATTGGGCATAGTCGGACAGCACATGTTAAAGATCATCCACAAAAGGACGCAGGTAAAACTCGACCCTAGGAGCGCTAAGAGCCTCCAGAGTCACCTGCAAGGCCGGTTCAATTCGCTTCTGGCTGGAGTTCGCTTAGAGTACGCGAGAAGGCTCGGTCTCGACGATGAAGACCTGACCCCCACGCCCGTCGACCGCGAGGGTCGGGTGCAGTTGGGCGAGATCTTCTTGACTCAACCCGGTACGGTCTGCTTCGTACGGTACGACGCCGAGCAGCGCGTCTTGGAGGCTTCGGCCATCAGCAGCCAGTCGGATAGCGAGCTGGAATACTTTTTCCAAGAGGTGGCCGGCTGCCTCGAAGCCGCTGGCGCGAAGTTCAGCGACTGGCAGGTCTCCGACCACGGGGCCTCGCTACCGTCCGACGCCGAGCCCGCTTCCACCGAGGTCAGCGAGAAGGAGTTGGAAGCCGCCCGGGAGCTTCTCAAACCTGAAAACCGCGCTCTCTTAGAGCGGCTCGCGAGCGAGGAGTCCACCCTGGTCCGCCAGATCGAAAGCGCCGGCATCCAGGGTCTGACCCGCCTGCTGCAGCACTTCGAGGACCTCGAGCTCATCCGTAAGGACTATGCGGTCATCGACCAGAAGACCGGCCAACAGATCCTGAGGGTCCCCAGCCGCGCCTCTCTCGAAGAGGCCTCCCAGAAGTTCTTCATCGGTGGTACCGCCATCTCGAACGACAACGTGGACGAAGTGCTCTCGTGCACCCCGTTCTGTCGCCACCTGCTGACCAACGACCAGTGGCTCTTGATCCTCCTTTTAGGCACCCTCAAGAAGTTGAACCTCGATTCCGATAGCGTCTTCGTCTGTCGCTCCGAGGACGGTCCCAGTCGGGTTTTTCTGCAGACCAGTCAGCAGAAGTTCTTGGTGGTCTTGAGCAACCGGCGCCTGAGCCTCGACGACGCTTATATGGTCGGTGCCCAAGTGGCCGCCTACGGCATCCAGGACATCATCTTGGTTTCGGCAGAGAAGACCTCCACCCTGATGAAGCACCACTTGCGCCAGGCCAACACCGACGCCTCCTTCGCCTTCATCGACTCGCTCAACGACCTCGACAGTCAGCTCAGCACCATCTTGCTCGAGCGGCAAAGGGCGTTCCTCAAAGAGCTGCTCGAGCCGCTGGCCGAATTCACCCCGGTCCGAGTCCAAGACCTGATCGTGCGGAAGATGTCCCCCGAATCGCTCGAGGAGGTGGACTACTCCGAGGTCGAGACCCCGGAACCGGACACCGGCATCGAAGACAGCGAAGGGCAGTTCGAGAGTGCCGAGTACGGCTTCGATAGCATGGAGGACGAGAGCCCCGCGCGACTCATCGCCGACTCCTTCGAAGGGCCGCCCCCGGGTTCACTGCCCGCGTTCGACACGGCTGCCCATCCGGAACCGGCCCGCCCGGTCGCCCCCCGGCAGACCCCGCCCGAGACCCCTTCGATCCAGATCGAACTCCCCGTAGAGGAGCCGTCGGCCGGAACTCCAGCCCCCGCCGCCCCCGCTGCTCACGAATCCACCCCGATCGCCGAACAGCCTCCAGCGACGCCTCTCCCTTCCCCCGCTGACTCCGACCAGCAGGTCCCGCCCGCAAGCGCCGAGCGACCGGCTCAACCGTCGGCCGCTCCCCCCAGCTTCGATGGGGTGCCCGAAATGGTCGGGGACCTGCCGGAAGCCGAAGAGCTGATCCCGGATCTCCCCTTAGCCACCGAGGCTGCCCGAAGCGAAGGCTAGGTCTCCCTCCCACACAAAAGCGCCCCCGGCGAACGTTCGCCGGGGGC
>CAZDLH010000592.1:0-2216 GCA_964505925.1 uncultured Burkholderiales bacterium | reverse complement strand
GAGATCGCTGGCGAGAAGCCGTCGGCCAGCATAGCCAGCCAGTGGAGCAAGGTGTCGATGATGGCCCCGTCTTCGAGGAGCACCAGCAAGCCTCGAGCAAAGCCGATGACCAGAGCCGCCACCAGCACATCTTGAGCCCCAGCGAGGAACGCATCGACAGCTTTCTGGGGCGAGAGGCGCCCGAACAGGGCGGCCAACGCCCCCATGCCGAGAAACAGACCTGCGATCTCTTGAATGTACCAGCCCCACGCTTGGACTCCCACCAAGAGAAGGACCAGGCCGCCGCAGAGCACCGCGAGGACGGTCCACTGAGCTGGCGTGGGCGGGTTCGGTTCCGGCTGCTCGGCCTGCTGCTCCCCGCTCATCGCCGGCAAGGTATCCGGCATCAAGCTCCGCCGAGGGTCTCGGTCCACCGCGTAGGCGTAAGCCATCACAAAGGCGGTGGCCAGCACCGTTATCACAGTCCAGCAGATCAGTCGATAGCCGAGGCCCGAACCGGGGGGTAGACCCGCGATCCCCTGGGCCACCCCCACGGTGAACGGATTGATGAAGGCGGCCGCGAACCCGGCGCCAGCTCCGACGAAAGGGATGGCCACGCCGACCACCACGTCGTAGTTCAAGGCTCGGGCCAGCGGCATGGTGAGCATCAAAAAGACCAACACCTCCTCGGACATACCGAAGGTGGCGCCCCCCAGCGAGAAGAGCCCCATCAGCCCCGGGATGACGAGCCAGCGGAGCCCCGGATGGCGGCGACTCCCGCGGATCACCAGCGCCAGGAAGGCTTCGATGGCGCCGGTCCGGTAGACGATTCCGAAAGCCCCGGCCACCAAGAAGACGAAGCCGATCACCCCGGACGCGGCTTCGAACCCGCGAGCCGGAGCCATCAACACCTCTAGCAGCCCTTGCCCCGAGGGCTCGGTAGCTGCGTAAGTGCCGGGGACCACCACCTGCCGGCTGCCCTCCATCTGGCGCTGATACTGCCCGGCTGGCACCAACCAGGTCATCACCGCAAAGATCAGCATGAAGGCCGAAAGGATGGTCAGAACGTGAGGGAAGCGGCTGGTCGTGAGGCGCACTACTTTCGGCTACGCCAGATCTGCTCAGCCCTAGGGAAGGTGTAGCTCCAGCCGTTGGAACCGGCCCGGATGTAGTTGAGCATGAAGTGAAGATCGATACGCCAGCCTTCGTCTTCGACTTGACGGCGTAGAAACAGGGGCGGAACCCCCTCGTCGTCGGGGTGCAGGATGGCCCGCTTCTCGTTCACCTGCTCGGTAGTGTAGGTCAGCCCCTCTAGCATGCTGTGACTGGCCTGCAGCTCCTCGGGAGTACGCCCTTTGGAGAGCTCGGGGTGTTCGCTCACCATCCGGCGCGAAGAGGCGGTGTAGCACTGCAGAACCCGCTCGGAGTCTCCGGCCTCGAGCGCTTCGAGGTAGCTCTCGAGCGCCGCCTCCGGAGTGGCGAACCCCGGCGGCAGCGACTCGGCCCCCCCGGGGCTTGCGACCAGAAAAACAAGGGTGAAAAAAAGGGTGAAAACTCTCATGGGGCTGGCTCTTCGCAGACCGGGAAGCGGGAACCTTCGCTGCGGAGCGCCCCGGCCTAGCGAGGTCCGTACCGGGGCTCGGTTCTGACCGACCCATCCGACCTCAGATTCACCGAATCGGCTGGAGGGTCTTCGGAGAACCGCAGCGGTTCAAAGTTCCCTCCGTACGCCTGGTGGCCCACCCCGATGGTCAGAAAGGCGGTGGGGTCGGTCTGTCCCAAAACGTACTTCAATTCGTTCACCTGGGTGCGACTCACGGTGGACATCACCATCCCCCGCTGCAGTTTACTGTAGACTCCGGTGACGTGCCAGAAGCTGGCGCTTCGCCCTAGGCGGCTGTTGAGAGCTTGCCCCACCAGCTCGGGGTGATCGGTCACGATGACCGCGGTCCTCACCGAGCTGGGCCCTTCCAAGATGTAGTCGGAGGCCAGCCCGAAGATGATCAAGGTGAGCAGAGCGAAGAGTGCTGCTTCCCACCCCAAGACGAGACCGGCGAAAAAGATCACCAGACCGTCGGTGTACAGATAGGCCGTGCTCAGCGGCAGGCCCCATCGGTTCTGAATGATCCGCCCGAGGACGCCGGTCCCCCCCAGCGAGCCCCCCGCACCGAAGATCACCCCTAGTCCGACCCCTCCGATAACACCAGCGTAGATCGAGGACAACAGAACGTCGTCCA
>CAZDLH010000591.1:0-2219 GCA_964505925.1 uncultured Burkholderiales bacterium | reverse complement strand
GGCTACGGAGGCGTCGGGCGACGATCTGTTCGCCGGTGCTGCGGATGCCTTAGGCGTTGAGCCGGGTGCGCAGAGCGGCCAGCTCGATGGTCCTGGCGAGGATCTCTTCGCGGGGCTCGATACTCCTTTAGGGTCGGCGTCCTCAGAGGAGGAAGGCGGCGATCTTTTTGGTTTGGGAGCTAGCCTTCCAGGTAGTGAACCGGGGGCCGCGGCTGAAGAGGATTCCGAATCGTCGCTTTTCGCAGACGAGGGAGACCTCTTCGCTCAGCCTGAGGAGGCCGGTGCGTCCGACGACTTCCTCAGCGTTGGAGAGCACCCGACCGAAGCTGTGCAAGAGGGTCAAGACCTGTTCGCTCAAGCCGAGGATGCGCCGTTGCCATTCGACCTCCCATCGCCCGAAGATGAGCCGCTAAAGCTCGAGTCGGACCCGGCGCCGGAGGCGGTCTCGGAGGAGCCGGTGGGAGCCGAGGGTCTTTTCGAGTCGAGCCCGGACAGCGTGATGGAGGAGCCGGCACCACTGGGTCTCGACCTTCCGATGCCGGACGATCCGCCGCTGAGGCTCGAGACCGAGTCGGAGATCGAAGAGGTAATGCCTGAGCCGGCGGCAGAGGTTCCGTCGGGGAAAGACTCGCTGTTCGACCGGATGCGTTCGGAGGAAGCGGCCTTGAGCGAGGTGGCGGAAGTCGCCGACCCCGCAGAGTCCGACGAGTTCATGAAGCTGCTCGAACTGACCCTTCCGAAAGCCGAGGAGCCGGCTCCAGAAGAGCCCGAGCCGGTGAGCGTCGAGCCTGGAGAGGTCGAACAGGTCGAGCTCAGGGCTGAGTTCGATTGGGGTGAGGAGGCTCCCGAGGCGGTCTTCGAAGAGGCCTTCAGCGGCACGGAGTCGGAGTTCACGATCGAGCCGAGCGCCACCGAGGAGCCGGCTCTAGAGATCGAAGAGGTCGAGCCGCAGCCGGCGGAGCCCGAGAACTTGATCTCGCCGGAGGAGGAGGCTCACCTTCGGGATGTGGCTCAGGCAGATGAGCTCATCGCCTCGTTAGAGGGAGCTGACGTCGCCACCAAGATCGCGAACTATCGTCGGGTGCTTGAAGACTCTCCGGACAACCTCGTGCTCCGCACACGGTTGGCGGATATCCATCTCAAGTATGGGCTTCTCGAAGATGCGGTCGTTCAGTATCGACAGATCCTGCGGCGGAAGTCGGACTCGGTAGAACTTCTGCATAAAGTGATCCAGGCTGAGTTTTGGAACGAGAACTACGTGGAGGCGGGAGAGTCCCTCTTCCGGCTGGCCAAGCTTCACTTGGAGCGCGGCGAAAGCGATCTGGCCCTCGATAATCTGCAGTCGGTGCTGTCTTTAGACCCTCTGCACTTTGAAGCCCGTCGCGTTTTGGTTTCGGTCTTCACCAATATGGAGGAATCGAAACTGGCCGCGCACCACCTGCGTCAGTTGGCGGAGTCGGCCATGACGAAAGGCGATGTACAGGAAGCTATCTCCGCGTTTCACCAACTCTTGGAGATCTCCGACGATCCCTCGTTCGAGGAGAGGTTGGCGCAGATCTACGAAGGGCAGGGAGACTTCGAGGGTGCCCTATCGAGGTTCGAGAGCCTCAGGGAACGGTATCTTGCGGACGACCGCTGGGAGGAGGCGGCGCGAGTATCCGAACGGATCGTGGAGCTGCGTCCCGAGGACCTCCAGCAGCGTTCGGACCTCATCGACCTCTACTTGAAATTGGGGGCCAACGATAGGGCGGTCGAACAGCAGCATCATCTGGCCCGGCTCCACCAGAAGGCGGGGGCGGTGGAGGAGGCGATCCATCTGTACGAGCGGGTCGTCGACCACCAGGGGGAGAACTTTGAGGCACGGCGCTCGTTGGTGGACGTCTACCTACTGGCCGGGAAGATACCGCTGGCTCTCGAGCAAGCGAAGGTTCTGACCGAGCACTACGTAGCGAGTGGGGATCCCTCGACGGCGATCGAGCTTTACACCGCTCTGGTGGAGGCCGACCCGGAGAACGTAGACCTGCAGGAGCGACTGGTTCGGTTCTATTCTATGGCTGGCGATACCGAGCGCGCGAAAGAGCGCTGGATCTTGCTCTCGCAGCAGCACTTGGCGGCGAGCCGATTCGATAAGGCCGCCGAATCTCTGGTGCGGGCCTTGGAGATCGACCCGGAGGCCCTGGACTTGCGATTTCGACTGGCTCAGATCTTTGCTGAGGATC
>CAZDLH010000590.1:0-2219 GCA_964505925.1 uncultured Burkholderiales bacterium | reverse complement strand
GAGTTGTGAAGCAGCGGGGGGAGCTGCAGACCTGGGCTGGCGATTAGGCCTGCCTCCAGGCGGGCGGGTCTGGCTGCGCTGTTCGCCACTGTCCCCCGGGGGACAGTGGCGAGGTCCTCGGTGCCGGGGTCGGCGTGGGGGGATTCTCAACTTTTTTGGTGTGGGAGTTCGGGGTGATTCGTGGCTATAGATGAGAGTTTCTGGACGGAGGTGGCGCCGTCTCCGTTCGCCCACGAGCAGGAGGCGTTCGATTTTCTAAAGCGGCACGCTCGGGGGGTGGTCGGGGCTTGGTCGAACTTCGAGTTCATCGAGCCGGGGGGCAAGGTGTACGAAGTGGACCTGCTGCTCCTTACGGTGACCGAGCTTTTCATGATCGAGGTGAAGAGCTGGTCGGGGGCGCTAGACGGAACGGCGAACTGCTTGGTGCGCTACGCTCGAGGGAACCCTACGCCGCGCTCGGTTCCCAATCCGCTGAAGCTGACGAACGCCAAAGCCCGGGTGCTAAAGAGTATGCTGGCCGATCAAAGGGTCATGGCTAGGCACTACACGCCCTACATTCAGCCGGTGGTATTCTTTAATAACGTGAATCTGGAGATGCGCATTCCGGCTAACGAGCGCCCTCATCTCTACACTCGCGAGGAGATCGTGGAAGCCCTGGCCCCGAAGCCTCACGATAGGACAAATCCCAGGAAACGCCTGGACCGAGCTCGGTTGAAGGCGCTGGAGAAGGGGTTTAAGGCGCTGGGCCTGATCGCGCCGGACAAGCGCCGGATGAAGGTGGGCGAGTGGGTGATCCAAGAGCTGCTCGACGAGGGGGATCTGTACCAGGATCACTTGGCCCACCACCAGAGCCTGGGCGAGACCTTCCGCCGCATCCGTATCTTTGTGGTGCCGCCTAAGGGCACCGCAAAGCAGCGCGAGTCGGCCCGGCGCGCGGCCGAACGAGAGTTCCGCCTCGCCGACTCCTTGCAGCACCCGGGCGTCCTTTCGCCGCTGAACTTGGTAGAGAGCGAGCAGGGGCCGGCTCTGGTCTACTATTACGACCCGAAGGCCCAGCCGCTGGATCGCTATCTGGCGACCCACGACGGCCAGCTGAGCTTAGAGCAGCGTTTGGCGCTCATCCGGCAGCTGGCCGACGTGCTGCGCTATACCCACGCTCGGCGCATCTACCACCGAGGGCTGGCCCCTCAGTCGGTGCTGGTCTGGCCGGACGGCGAGCTGAAGGTGACGGACTGGAAGACCGGGATGGAGCAAGGCGGTACCGCCGGTACCAGTCACGTGGGCGAGCTGATGACCGTCGGAGCTAAGGCGTATCTGTCCCCCGAGGCGTTTCTTCACACCGGTCAGGCGGCCAGCAGTCAGGTGGACGTGTTCGGGTGGGGTGCGGTGGCCTACTTCGCGCTCACCGGGATGCCGCCCGCCGAGAGCCATACGGAGCTCTATACCAAGCTGCAGAGTCTGCGTGGTCTGCTCTTGAGCACCGTGGCCGACGGCTTTTCGCCCGAGCTCGAGGCTCTGATCGAACGCTGCACACACCCTCACCCCCAGGAGCGACCCGCCAGCATTCAAGAGGTGTTGGAGCTCCTAGATGGCGTCCCGACCGCGGCGCCGCAGGAGGAGCTGGAGCAGATCGACCCGCTGCAGGCCCAGGCCGGCGACCTTTTGATGGTCGAGGACCCCGGCGCGCCCGCCGGGTACAGCGTCGGTTTCTCGGTGCGCCGCCGGCTGGGCAAGGGCGCCATGGCTCTGGCTTTGGAGGTGGAGCGCGACGGCGTTGTGGCGGTGCTGAAGGTGGCCCACTCTCGGGAGTATACCGACGTTTTGCTGCGCGAGGCCCAGGCTCTGCAGGCCTTGGACCACCCGCATATCGTGCGCTGCTACGAGACCGTCGAGATCTACGACCGGGTCTGTCTGCTGCTGCAGCACGCCGGCTCGGAAACCTTAGCCCACCGCTTGGCCGAGAAGGGCCCCCCGCAGCTAGAGATGATGAACCGTTGGGGGCAGGACCTGCTGAAAGCGCTGGTCCATCTCGAGGAGCGGGGCATCCGGCACCGTGATATCAAGCCGGCCAACTTGGGGATCACCAAGCTCGGGGAGAACAGCGCTCCACACATGATGCTCTTCGACTTTTCGCTGGCCGGTGTGTCGGACGAGGACGTGGATGCGGGCACCCGCGAGTATCTGGATCCGTTCTTGCAGAACCAGCGCCGCTGGGATCA
>CAZDLH010000589.1:0-2222 GCA_964505925.1 uncultured Burkholderiales bacterium | reverse complement strand
GCGCCCTGGGGCTGCTCGGGGGCGAGCGCGCTGGCGGGGGTGGGCGGGAGCGAGGGGGTGGCCGCTGCGGTCTCCAGTAGGGCGCTTCCCGGGTCGGTGGCGGTGGCGCCCAAGCTGGCCAGGGGGTCTCGCTCGGGCCAGCCGGCGGCCAGCGGCGTTCCGGCCTGCTGTAGCCGCTCTTTACGCGCTAGGTAGATCCCGCGGAGCTCGGCGCGGCGCTGGGAGTCCAGAAAGCTCCACTGCTCGAGTTCGAGGAGGAGGTAGTCGAGGCGACTCCGGGACGAGAGCCGCTGGGCCGGGTTCGGCACGAGCGGCTGCTCGCAACTCTCGCAGGTGTGGTTCCGTCGGTTCTGGGGAGTCAGGCAGTTCCAGCAGCGCGTCTGTTGAGCCATCGTTCGGTCGTTTCCTCGATCCGGGTCCGTATAAGGCGAAAGCCTGTCCGGGTAGTTCGACGGCTGCGGCCCTCGGCCTTCGCACCGCTTTAGGGGATCTCAGAAGACAGGCGCCACCCTTTCGAGGCTCGTCGGGGAGGACCTGTTCGGCGCACCTACCTAACCTACCTAAGGGGCTGGGCTCTCCGCACCGATGGTTCGGCGGCCGCTCTTTCTATAGGGAATCGAAGCCAGGAGGAGCAGCAACGATAGAGAATGGCACGGTATGCAGGTCACGTGTAGCCAGTGCGCAGCGGAAGTGCCCGTCCGTCAGGACGAGAAGTTTCTCTTTTGCCCCTACTGCGATAGTTCACTTTTTCTCGACCGCTCGAGAGTCGTCTTCAACTACCGCTTGAAACCGACCCACGATGAGGCTTCAGCGCGCTCTTCTTTACTGCGCTGGATGGCCGGTAACGACACCGTGCGAGACCTCGATCGCAAGGCCACCGTCGAAGAGGGCCGCTTCATCTACTACCCTTTCTGGTATCTGCGGCGAAGAGCGGACGAAGAAGAGACGATCGAAGTGAAGCTCGCCCACCCTTCCACCGTCGCCGAGCTGTCCCAGATGTCGATCCCGGCTGGGGACCTGCTCGCTCTGCAGGCTGAAGACTTCAATGAAGAAGAGTACCTGTCTCCCACCGTTCACCTGGAGACCGCTGTGGCGGGTGTGCCCCAGGAAGAGCTGCGGGAAGTGAGTCTGGTGTTCGTTCCGACCTTCCGATTCACTTACAGCTTTGAATCGAGGTCGTACTCGGCCTTGGTGGACGGCTCGTCCGGGAAAGTGTTCGTCGGCGAGTACCCTAGAAAGAATGAAGCGCCCTTTCTGGGAGTGGGCTGCCTGAGCTGCACGGTCTTCTTGGTGCTCGGGGTCCTTTTCGACGCGCATTTCGGTCTAAAGCTGATGGCCTATTTCGTGGCGAGCCCCATACTTATGGCGCTCGCCTACGGAGTGGCGAGAAAGTATTAGAAGATGTCGAATCGAGTCATTCGTGGTCTGAGATGTCCGGCCTGTGGCGGGTCGGTCGAACTGAGCGAAGGGGCGGACCTGGTCGACTGCAACAGCTGTCAGCAGAGCCTCTTGGTTCAGGGCGAGACCGGTACCCCCCGCTACTACGTTCCAAACGAGCTAGATAAAGACGAGGCGGCCGTTCTGGTCAAGTCCTGGCTGAGTAGCGGTATGGACAAGGCCAGAGATCTGCCTCGGGAAGCCGAGATCAGTGAAGCGTTCTTGGCCTGGGTCCCCTTCTGGCGGGTGAAAGCCCAGATCGTGGGTTGGGTTTTTGGAAAAGAGAGAAGGACGAGCGGAAGCGGCAAGAACCGTACGACCCGCTACGTGCCGGTAGAGCGCGTCGTCCTTCACCAAGCGGACAGCAATCTTCCCGCGACCGAAGTCCAAGAGTTCGGGGTGCAGACGGTGTGCCTAGAAGGCGACGAGCTTCGCCCTCTCGACCTCGAGAAGCTCGAGGACGAAGGGATGGTCTTTCGGGCGCTCCTGCCTAAGGACGAGATCGTCGAGATGTGTCGAGAGAGTTTTCTAGCGGAAGCTAGGCAGGGCGCAAAGGTCCATCAGGTCTCTTTCGAGAGGCTCGACTTTACGAGCTGTCAGGTCTCCCAGGTCTACTACCCTTTATGGGTGGTTCGATACCGCTACCGCGAACGGACCTATCAGTGCGTGGTCGACGGTGAGGGGAAGAAGGTGATCTACGGGAGGGCGCCGGGCAACGATCTCTATCGGGCCGCAGCTCTGGTCCTGAGTTGCGCTTTTGCGAACCTCGTGTTTACCAGCATACC
>CAZDLH010000588.1:0-2224 GCA_964505925.1 uncultured Burkholderiales bacterium | reverse complement strand
GCCGCACCCGTTTCCCATGATGGTGCGCGATTTCCAGTCGATCATCGGCAGAGAGGTGAAAGAGCAGCTGAAAGGCGCTCCCGATCGCATCGTCGCTTGCGTGGGGGGAGGCTCGAACGCAGCCGGTATCTTCTCGCCGTTTCTGCGGACCGATTCTGTGAAACTGGTCGGCGTCGAGGCCGGTGGTAGGAGTGACGAAGCGGGGGAGCACTGCCGCTCCCTAGGGTTGGGCCAGCCGGGGGTCCTCCACGGCTCCCGCACCTATCTGCTGCAGCAGGGCGGGCAGGTGGCGAAGACCCACTCGCTGTCCGCGGGGCTCGACTATCCTGGGGTGGGCCCTGAGCACGCCTTCTGGAAGGAGAGCGGACGGGTCGAGTACGGGTACGTCTCCGACGATGAAGCCCTAGCCGCTTTTCAGGAAACGGCGCAGCTCGAAGGGGTCATCGTGGCGCTGGAGACGGCTCACGCTTTGGCCTGGGCCGCCCGAGAAGCCAAACGTTACGGCTTCGAGGAGCGAGACTGGGTGATCTGCTGTTCCGGGCGGGGAGACAAAGATGTTGCGGAGGTTGAAAGATTGACTCGAGGAGGAGCCGATGGCGTTACCACGACCTGATCGTCCCGCGGTGGTCCCCTATCTGACTTGTGGATGGCCGACCCCAGAATGCTTTCTTCAGGCTGCGGAAGTGGCCGCAGAGGTGGGATGCCCGTACTTCGAAGTGGGTTTTCCGTTTTCCGACCCCATCGCGGATGGACCGGTGATCCAAGCCACCTCTAGCGAGGCCTTGGCTCAGGGTGTCGACCTCGAGTACTGCTTTGAACTGACCCAGGACGCCACTTCGCGAGCGGGGGTGCCCGCGGTGGCGATGACTTACGCTAACCTGGTTTTCTATCACGGGGTCGAGACTTTCTGCCGTCGGCTCAAAGAGGCCGGCGGGGAGGGGCTGATCGTGGCCGACCTATCCTTCGAGGAGTCGAAGCCGGTCCGGGAAGTGTGCCAGGCGCACGAGCTCGATCTGATCTCGTTTCTCGCCCCCACTTCGAAGGGCGATCGCCGCCGGCTCATCGCCGAACAGGCGAGCGGCTTTCTGTACCTCGTTTCGGTGCGCGGGGTGACCGGGGGGGAAGCGGTGCTCTCCGGCGAGTTGGGGACTCTGATCGCCGATGCTAAGCAGGCTGCCGACTGTCCCGTCTACGTGGGCTTTGGAGTGCGAGGCCCGGAGCAGGTGACGGAGCTGGTCGGACGCGGGGGAGCCGACGGAGTGATCGTCGGGACCGCCTTACTAGAGGCGATCCGAGCGGAAACCGATCGCGGCGAGTCGGTTCGCCGAGCGGTTCAAGGCTTTCTTGAGCCGATGGTAGAGGCAGCAGCGCGACCGCTGTCGGTCTGAGCCGGCACCACGCCTGCTAGGGTCGGCATCGGTCGGAGCTCGTCGGGCTCGAGCACCGCGTTCAGTTCGTTCAGACGAACGAAGAAGCGAAGTGCGCCCAAGACCATGAATGAGGCCACGAGGAAGGCGCTCGAATAGCCGAACCACTGGGCGATATAGCCGGAAGCCAGGGCTCCGAGGAAAAGGCCGCTGTCGAAGACGCCGGTGAACAGGGCCAGCCCGGCTCCGCGCTGGCCCGGGTTGGTGAGCCGGACGGTGTGGGCCGAGAGGCTCGGGAAAAGGAAACCGTGACCCACTCCGTTGAGCATCGCCGCGGCGAACAGAAGTAGCTCGCTGGGAGCCGTCTTAAGGTAGGCCAAGCAGAAGCCAGCGAGCGCTAGCATGGCTCCGTTGGTCACCACCAAGCGATTCACACCGACTCGGTCGATGAAGCTGCCGGAGAGCACGCGCACGGCTATCGAGGCTAGGGCGAAGCCGGCGAAGTAGATGCCTACCTGTTCGAGCCCGATGGAGTCGCAGTAGGGAGCGATAAAGGTGATCACCGTCCCTACGAACCACCCGAACGGTACGGCCATGCAGATGGTGGCTCGGTGTCGACGCAGATCCAAGGGCTGAGGCTTCACCGTCCTATCGTAGCTCCCCCGGGGGGCGGTCTCCGGGAGTGAGGCCGACAGGGCCACCGCGCCCAAGCCGAGGAGTCCGAAGAGACGAAACATCGCCTCGAAGCCGTACGCTAGGTATACGGACTCGGCCAGGATCGGTCCGAGTGCGCCGCCCAGCAGTCCGGAGATGCCGAAGATCCCTTGCCGCTGGGCTATCTTGTCAGGGGGCGAACT
>CAZDLH010000587.1:0-2228 GCA_964505925.1 uncultured Burkholderiales bacterium | reverse complement strand
GAGGCGGAGGGAACCCGCTAGAGTGGACCTTTTGGCAAGGCTGCCAAGCTGGCCTGGCTGTCTTAGGTATCGAAGCCGACGGGGCCATCAAGGGGTGCCCGTCGCTACCCACGACCGCCTACACCGGCGGCAACATCCGGGATAGCTCCTTGGATGAGATCGTGACCACCACCCCGGAACTCACGATGAACTTAGACGAGTCCACCGACCACCTGTGGGGGTTCTGCGCCGGCTGCGACTACGCCCGGGTCTGCCGCGGAGGCTGCTCCTGGACCTCCCACGTTTTCTTCGACCGACGGGGGAACAACCCGTACTGTCATCACCGGGCCCTCACCCTGGCGGGGCGAGGTATCCGAGAACGCGTGAAGCCGATAAAAAAAGCTGCCGGACTGCCTTTCGATAACGGAGTTTTCGAACTGCTCGAAGAACCGATATCCACCCCCTGGCCGGAGAGCGACCCGTTCCGGTTTCGACCGGAGAACGTCCGTTGGCCAGCAGACTGGAAGGATGTACCTTAAGATATGGACTACTCGGTTTACGGACTTAGAGTCGGCAGTTCGGACAGCGTCCGCAACGCCATCTGCGAGCACTTCGGAGTGGACGACGTCCCTCAGAGCGTACGAGTCGCCGCCGTTATCCCGCTCAGTAATCAAGGCTGGCCCCCGGAAGCCATCGGTGCGCTGCTACGCCTAGATCAACGGGGCATCCTCATCGGCGCAGAAAACGTCATGGGCGTTCCTGGGATCCTCATGCCTTGGGGGAACATCGCCTATATCGCCGAGGGTCTCGAGCCGATCTGATCGGCCCTTCTCCCCAGCGGCCCGATCCCGGCCTCAAAACTCCCCGTTAAGTCGAACCCTACTCGTTAGAGTCGATAGCCTCAGGGCCGTCGTTTTGAGCCCCATCCTCGACGGGCTCGCCGCTGTCTTCTAGCTGCTCGGCCCCTTCGAAGTCGGCCCCTTCGTTTCCGTCGATGGGCTCTTCCGAGGCGGGCTCTTCTTCGTTTCCGTCGATGGGCTCCTCCGAGGTGTGCTCATCGGTCGGGGGCTCTTCTAAGGTGGCCTCGTCACTAGGAGGCTCTTCTGAGGTGGGCGGGGTCTCCCGAGAGTCCTCGGCCGCCGGTAGAGCGCTGCCGCCCTCGACCCCTACCTGAAAGATGTAGCGATTATTTCCGTAGTCCGACTCTTCGACCGAACGGTCCGGATCGGCCACCACCAAAAAGCGTACCGCTCTACCGTGGGGGACCGAGACCCCCGAAAAAGTGAGCTCTCGAGCTTGGTTTCGCCCTAGACGGTCCACCGTCGACTCGAAGACCGTCCGTTCACCGTCCTCGCGGATCATCTCCAGGCGAACGGTGAAAGGCGTTTCCACTTCGACATCCCGAGAGAGGTTTCGAACGCGTACCAGTACGCGGTTCCCTACTCCCGCTTTAAAACCGTCGGGTACTCGAACCGCCTCGGCCTTGATGTCCGGCCGGGAAGCTACCGTTTCGGCCTGCTGGGCGGAGGCCCCGCCCGCGGCGAACGCGAGAATCAAGGCGGCGGTCTGAACGAAGGTGCGCAGGTTCTTCAACATGCCCCGCACAGTACCATATCCGAGCTGGTCTCGACAAATCCGATTCCGCGAGAAATGAGAAACAGGGCCCGGGAGATCCATCTCCCAGGCCCTGTTAGGGCTCTACCGAGCGAGAGCTAAGCTGCTGTCCCCTAATGGCTGTGGCCAGCTTCGCTATCGTCCTTCGGCTTGTCCACGATCAGGGTTTCGGTGGTGAGAACCATCGAAGCGATAGACGTGGCGTTCTGAAGAGCGGCCCGGGTGACCTTAGCGGGGTCGACGATACCGGCCTCCATCATGTCCACGTACTCGCCGTTGACAGCGTTGTATCCGTGGCCGCGCTTGAGTTCGCGAACCTTCTCGACCACCACGGAGCCCTCTTGTCCAGCGTTGTTAGCGATCACTCGCAGCGGCTGGGTGATGGCCTGTCGTACGATGGCCACTCCGAGAGCTTCCTCTCCCTCGAGCTTCAGTTCATCGAGAACCGAGGCGATGTGGACCAGGGTGGATCCGCCACCGGGCACGATGCCCTCCTCCACCGCAGCACGGGTAGCCGAAAGGGCGTCCTCTAAGCGGTGCTTCTTCTCTTTGAGTTCGGTCTCGGTAGCCGCACCGACCCGAATAACGGCCACACCGCCGGCTAGTTTCGCCAGGCGCTCTTGGAGCTTCTCGCG
>CAZDLH010000586.1:0-2249 GCA_964505925.1 uncultured Burkholderiales bacterium | reverse complement strand
CAGTTATCATGGGCGTTTAACATCCTTTTCCGTGCCTACCGGTGTCGAACTCGGGGAACACGAATGCTCCACGAGCGTTGAGCGCTGCTGGCCAGCGTTCCAGACCGCCGTTTAGCAGCGAACCACGCCCGGGGATGGGGTACGTCGCCGACGTCTCCCCCGGGGCCCCACGCAGCCCGCGCTGCCGGAAGCTGCCCCCACCCTGTAGGGGCTTTGAGCTTCTTGGCCGCGGTGGGGCGGGATCGTCGCCTTCGCCGAGGCGAAGAAACAGAGCGTGGCAGCCGTTATCGACACGGTGCTCCGGGCGTGTATCTAGCCGCCTTGGCTCATCCCTTGCATAGGCCACAACTCCTTGAGATGACGCACCCTCGATCGACGGTGCGGTCCGGCAAAGTTCTGGGCGTCAGTCCTACTATAGGTTCTCCGAGCTCTTCTTTCGTAGGTCTACCGTCCGAGGGCCTGGGAGCGCAGGACATCTGGGCCGTCGAGGAGTTCGATGCGCGGAGCTCCGGTGTCGCGTAGGGGTGAGCTTTCGGCCAGGTAGGCCCTCAGAGCCTGGTGGGTCGTCGCTTCTAGAATACGGGTCTGAACGCACTGCCGGACTCGGTGCACGAGGTGTTCGGGTGAACCGGGTCGAGCGGCCGCTGAGATACTGTAGACTCGTTCGCTCTCGACTGCTCGCTCTCCGATGAGAAGGCTATCGAGCCTCTCTTCGGGTTCGCTCCTGGGGTTGAAGACCACCGACATGTTCGAGGGCCGGGGGAGCCAGCCTCCGAAGAGGCGCTCTGGATCCGTGGAGAATACGTTCTCGAACTCCCGCTCCCAGAACTCGGTGAGCCTTTGGCCTTTCACCTGGCCAGTCCGCAAGGGGAGCTCCACCGGCAGCCAGTTCCACAGGTCGGCTTCAGTGATGGGGCCGGGAGCCGAAGGTGGCGAGAAACGAAAACCGTTACTCAAGGCGATGTCGGTTCCGGTGAAGGAGCGCACCGCGTCGGCGATGAGCCGATCCAAGGGGGTGTTCAGAACGTCGTAGCGCGATAGCCACACTTCGCTGTGGCCCAGCACGCGGTTCATACGCTGGCGATGGGGAGCTAAGGCTGCGTCGACGACGGCTTTGACGGCGGGGTCCTCAGGGTACAGTTCTGGGCGGAGCTCCCGCAGGCTCCAGGCTTTCTCGGTTCGCCCGTCGGGCCAGACGGTGAGGTCTAGGACTCCTAGAAAGGAGGCGAAGGCGCCCGCTTCTACCACCCAGGTTTCACCGACCACGATCGGTTCGTAGGTGCGCTCGTGGGTGTCGGCCGAGAGCAGGACGTCCACCCCGCGGAGCTGCTCGGCCAGCCGGATCGATTTTGGAAGCCCGATGTGGGTTGAGAGGATCACCACGTCTACCTGTTCGGATTGCCGCAGGTGATCGATCCAAGGCTGTAGGACCTCGGTTCCGCGGAAGTCGAGCCCCTCGCTCATGAACGGCGGCTGGCGGGTGGGGATATCCGGGTCGGTGTAGCCGAGGACGCCGAGCTTCAGACCGTCGATCTCTTTGATGAAGTAAGGCTCGAAGAGCGGATGTCCGGTGCTCTCCTCGAAGACGTTGGCAGCGATCCAGGGGTAGGTGAACTCGGCTACCCGGGCTTTTAGCACCTCCGGTCCGTAGACCACGGCCCAGTTCCCTGGTACCCCGACATCCAGACCGATGGAGTTCATCGGCTCCACCACAACGGCCCCCTGGCTCCAGGCCGCCGGCCCCGAGCCTTGAAGGGTGTCGCCTCCATCTAGGAAGAGGACTCGGCCGTCGCGCTCTTCTTTGAGTTCGGCGACAGCAGTGGCTAGGCGACCGAGCCCGCCTACTCCCTCTATGTATTCCTCTTTCCCGCTCTCCCAGAACAGTTCGGGGTGCGGTTCGAGCTGGGCGTGGATGTCGTTGACGTAGGCCAATGTCACCGTGCGTGGCTGCGTCTGCTCTCGGGCTGATGCCGAAGTGATCATGGCGATAGCCGTTATCACCGATATCATCAGTGACCAGTATGTCTTCATCTTTTCTCCTCGGTCAATAGAATGCGGTTGGTGGGTGTGGAAGGGCTTACGGTCGGGTGGTCAGGGAGGCTCTTTTCCTGATCTTGGGGGTGTGCACAGGGTAGCCAGCCGCAGTCCAGGCTTGGTAGGAGCCGGGTACCGAGCGCGCATCAAACCCTAGTTTTCTCAGGATGCTGGTGCCGATGCTAGCGCGGTAGCCGTTACCGCAGTACAAAACG
>CAZDLH010000585.1:0-2257 GCA_964505925.1 uncultured Burkholderiales bacterium | reverse complement strand
GCCCGGTAGGTGAAGGCCCCGAGCGCGGACAGTACGGGGTTAGGTCCAGCGAGGGTTAGGGCTACGGCTCACCGCTTTTCTCTGCGCCATGGAGGCGTCGTCTCCAGTCTTCGGTGAGGGCGACCAGCTGCGGTAGGGCCTGCAGGAGGTCGAGGCGGCCAGCGGCGAGCCCGCGGCGCAGAGCCTGCAGCTTCTCTCCTCCGAACTCCTCGAAGAGCTGCTCGACGGCCCGGACAGCGCGCTCTTCGAAGGCCTGCAGCTCGCCGGCGTGGCGGCGCTCGGGTCGAGCTTCGGTGGCCCGCCCTAGCTCGGCCCGGAAGCCCTCCCACCCTTCACCGGTGAGGGCGGAGACACCGAACACCGGTACCTTCCGGCGGAAAACGCGCAAGGCCGACCGGAGCGTGGCCACAGCCGCCTTGGCTTGACCCAAGTCGGCTTTGTTGACAGCCACCAGGTCCACCTCCTCCATCAGCCCGCGCTTGATCCCTTGAACTTCATCGCCGGCTCCAGGCAGGGCGACCAACAACAGGCGGTCCACCATCGAGCTGACCCCCACTTCGGACTGGCCCACCCCCACCGTCTCCACCACGATCCGTTGATACCCGGCCCGCTCCAACAGCGCGCAGGCCAGAGGGGTGCGGGGCCCCAGCCCGCCTAAGTGGAGCTGGCTGGGCGAAGGGCGAACGTAGACCTCCGGGAGCTGAGCGATCCGCCCCATGCGGGTCTTATCGCCCAACACGCTTCCACCGGTACGTCGACTGCTCGGGTCGATAGCCAACACGGCCACTTTGTGCCCCTCCTGCACCCAGTCGAGCACCACCCGCTCGATGAGCGTGCTCTTTCCGGCTCCGGGAGGACCGGTCACCCCTAAGCGAAAACTTGGTTTAGCTTGACCTATAGCCCGAAAAAGAGAGAGACTGAGAGCCTCATGTGTAGCCTGCGCCGACTCCACCAGAGTAAGTCCCCGAGCCAGCGCCCGCCGCTGGCCCGAGAGCACTCCTCGAGCCAGAGCATCGATATCGATTCCGTCCACCACGCCCCGCGGTTCGCAGGCCGCTCGCCTTCCTCCCCCTCGCTCGGAGCTGCAGTCGGTCCGGGCAGGGTCCGGTGGGCGCTCCTTCTGGCCACGTTCTGGCTGGCCCTCACCACCAGCGCCATCGCTTTCCCCGGCACCGTGGGCACCGACCGGCTCCACACGGTAGGCCCGGAAGAGACCGTCTTCACTATCGCCCGTAAGTTTCGGCTGGCTCCGGATCACATCCTCTGGGCCAACGATCTGAGCCTCCAGCGTCCTCCCCTGCCCGGCGATGAGATCGTGATCCCGCTACGCAGGATCCCGCCCTACGCCCCGAACGAATCCACCGCGGTGGTCATCAACCTACCCGAGCGGATGCTCTACCTGTTTCGGGGCGGGCAGCTCGCTGAGTACTGGGGGGTAGCCATCGGCGGCGACAACTACCCCACCCCTATCGGTCGCTTTCCCATCATCGACAAAGAGAAGGACCCGGTCTGGGACCCCCCCCACTGGCTCCAGCGTGAAGCGGTGCCCCCGGGACCGGACAATCCGCTCGGCGATCGCTGGATGCAGCTCACCCACAATATGGTCGGCCTGCACGGCACCAACAACCCCGACAGCATCGGCGGCGTAGCTAGCCTGGGCTGCATTCGGCTCTACCCGGAAGCGGCGCGATCGGTCTACGACCAGGTAGGCGTGGGCACGCCGGTCTACTTGGTCTACGAGCAGGCCCGAGTGGGTAAAGATCCGTCGGGACAAGCCGTCTGGACCTTCTTCCCCGACCCTTACTACAAAGGCTTCACCACTTTTCAAGCTCAAGAAGGGCTGCGGCTAGCCCGCTTGGCCGGACTGGAGGTCTCGGCCAGCGACTTCGAGATCAAAGAGCGGGGCCGTGCGGGCCGGGGCAAAGTCGAACCCGTCTTCGGAGAGCCCTTGGCCGTCGAGCCGGCCCTTCCGCAGGTCCGCGCCGCCGTCTACCGCAAACCCACCGGAATCTGGCTCCACCCTGACCTGCTACGCCGTGCTGGAGTGACCATCCGCGACAGCGGTAGCGACGGTTCAGTAGTCTTAGAAAAAGATGGCCAGATCAAGGTCCGAGTGACCCCCGTGGACATCCCTCTCAATCCGAACCGTCTGCCCAGAGATAGCGGGCCGGGCCCCCTCCAACTCGAAGGTCACCGCGCCCTAGGACGCATCTGGATGCCGTTCCCGCTGGTCCTCGAAGCGCTCGAGATCCCGTTT
>CAZDLH010000584.1:0-2273 GCA_964505925.1 uncultured Burkholderiales bacterium | reverse complement strand
TCACCTCTCCGAGCTCGGTCAGGGCCTGGGCCAACGTTGCTATTCCTGGAGAGGTGATGCCGTCGTCGTTGGTGACGAGGATCCTCACCGAGACTAACTCCCCCGCCCTTGGGCGAGAAGGCGCTCCGCCTCTTGGATCAGTTCGTGCACCTTCTCGGCTCGGGGATCGGAGTCTTCCTCCTCCTCCCAATGTATCCACCGATAGGCGGTAGCGATGGCGGCCGTTAAGACCAGCCCCGTACCCGTACCCAGCGCTAACCAGTGCCAGGTGGTCACGGGCTCACTTCTGCGCCGCCTACGAACTTTTTTACGAACTTGAGAATCCATACTTTCCTCGTTTCCCTTTCCTACGACGATCGTCTTTTCTCTACGAGAGCTCCGATCGCGGTTCCGACCGCGGTGGCCAGGAACCCTAAAACCGTCCCGATCACTCCGAAGGACAGAGGCGAGAATTCACCCATGCCGCCGTCGCCGCCCGCCAGCGCCGAGATCGGGAGAGTATCGCCGAAGGGCAGTTCGAAGAAGGACTGACTAAACCCAAAGTAGATCACTCCCCCAAGGAGCAGTTGGGCGACGAGCTTACCCCACCACGGAACCCGCGGGAGAAACCCGATCACAAGAAAGATTGCCAGCGCACCGAGCGTACCGAATGTACTTATCATCCGCAAATATTCCTAAATGCGGCGCCTATTCCTCGTTTCTGGCAGAGATCGAGACGTGGGGACCCCTCGCACGCCGGACGGTCTCCCTTCAGAGGGCTACCGAGCGGTCCAAAACTCCCCGTTTACGTCTCTTCCTGAGACAAGGTAAAGGAGCGGTCCATCCTATGTAGCGTCTCTTGTCCCCGCACGAGGAGAGGGGTCTCGATCCTCTGGACCTCCAGGTCCTCGACCATCTTTCCAGCATCGTGCTCGATCTCGAGCCGATAGTGACCCGGCGGAAGCTTCAGTCCGAACTGCCCGGAATCGTTACTGTACACTGTGAGGGAGAACTCCGAGACCTGCGGTCCAGCCTCTTCGAGAGAGAGCTCGAAGCCGCGGACTTCGGCATCCGGCACGACGGCGCCGGCGGAGTCGAGCACCGTTCCGACGAGCTGGATCGGTCGGAGGTCGCCGGGAACGATATACTCTGCGATGCCGGTTCCCCGGCACTCCGCACACTTCTCCTCGGTATCGGCGTCCACTCGCCCCATACCGTCGCAGACGATGCAGGTCAGTTCGAGCCTTTGATCTCCGTCGAAAATGGGTGGCTGGCCGATCTTTCCCGCCGCCAATAAAAAGGTGGGCACTAGCATCAGTAGTACAGCCACTGCAAGGAGTATTCTCTGTCTTAAAGCCTGATTCATGAAGGACCTTCAAACTCTGGAGGGAACCGAGGTGCGGTGCGCTACTCTCTGGACCTCATCCATATAATCACGAAGCCGGTCGTCGAGCCGGCGTTTCTGCAGGACTGGCTCTACTTCCTTTCCCAGGAACAGGACTTCGCCGTCCACCTCCTGTACGCGCCGGACGCCTTCGAAGTGGACGGCAGCGAGCTAGCTCTGCGCTTCCCGGGGATCGAACTCCATCGGATCGAGAAAGTTTCCCCCCACCCGGGACAGAAGCAGCCGCTCGTGCTGTTAGCCGACACCCTCGACCTGGCTTATCTAGGGCGAACCATCACTCCCGCTATAGTTCACAGCCACGACACCCGCTCGCTGCTGCTGTCGCGCATCTTCTTTCCCGAGGCTCCCCGCCTCCACTCCTGGTGGCTCGAAGACCGAACGGCGCACCGCCTTTGGCGCGTGCTGGTCGAAAGGCTGGCCGGATGGCGCACCTGGGAGACGGTGGAGGACGAGTACGAACAGGTCGGCTCACCCTTAAAGCCGTCGTCCACTCGACAGTATCCTCTCCCTACCCCCGTCACCTTCGAAGCGGAGCCGTCCCGAGGGTCCGCGTTCCTGACCATGCGCGAGATCTACCGCACCATTCTAAAAGGGACGGACCTTCGAGCGAAAGTGCTGTGAGGCAAGCCTCCGGACCCACCCTCGGGCCCGTGGGACCCCATCCCGCCCGCACCGCTCGATGGGGGCCATGGCGATCGGCCGGAACCGGTGGGGAGAAGCGCACCACCCGTCTACTCTTTCTGCACGGCTTCGGCAGCTCTCCCGGAGAGCTGCGCCCCTTAGGGCGCGCACTGAGCCGACAAGGTTTCGAGGCCTACTGTCCGCTACTCCCCGGTCACGGGGAGAGCTGCGAGGCCATGCGCCAGGTCCGCCTGGAAGACTGGAAGCA
>CAZDLH010000583.1:0-2275 GCA_964505925.1 uncultured Burkholderiales bacterium | reverse complement strand
TTTATTCCCTCCCTAGAGAAACTGCGCCTGAAGGCGAAAACTGCGGGCTACGCCTGGGTGGAAAGAGAGGTCGGCGTCCTGCTGCGTCGACTCTACTCGCAACTCGCAGAACCTCCGCCCAACCTCGAGGAGATAGGGGAGGCGGGGAGCGCTCTCATCGATGCCCTGCAGCCGACGGAGGCCTGGCGCCGCACCTTGGACGCCTTGCGACAAGTTGCGCACGAGATAGGGCCGCAGACCGACGAGCGGGTCATCTGGAGAGTCGAGGAAGACCAAGGTCAGTTCTCGGTCAAACCGCTACTCCAGAAGCGCTCTAAGAGGGGCGGGTGGACCACCGGTCGCGAGCTGCTACCGGCTCGGATACTCAATAAGCATGGTGACTGCCTACTGGAGCAGGATCGCGCAGCGCTTCGTACCCTCGTACAGGGGCTCGATGCCTATCGAGTCGGAGACGAGACGACGCTGGCCGAGCTGGTGGGTCATCCTTACGTCTATTGGGAAGATCGGCCTGAGATGAAGGTGGAGGTGGACCGCGGCTCTCCGGAGCTGAGAGTGCTCCAACAGGGCGAGCAGATCGTGGTCGATATTCAGCCCGTTCTGCCGTACTTCTCCGCCGACGTTGGGGTTCTATCCGAAGGGAGTCACCGCATTAGAGTCTATCGCTTGACGGAGGCTCAAAAGTCGATCGCTCAAGTGCTGGGTCGAGGTTTTAGAATGCCGACCGTAGCACTAGAGGAAGTAGTGGAGATGGTGGAGGCTTTGAGCCCGGTCATCGGAGTCCAGTCGGAGTTCGTAGGGAGCTTCGCGGGCGCCAAGCAGGTAGACCCGCAGAGCGGACTTCACCTCTTTGTACTGCCCAACAACGCCGGTCTGAAGTTCGAGATCCGAGTCCAGCCTCTCGGAGAGGAGGGGCCTATCCTCAGGCCCGGCCAAGGCGGAAGGAACGTCGTTGGTGAGACTAAGGACGGTCGTCTGCAGACGGTCCGCGACTTCGAGTCGGAGGAAGCCGGTCGGCTCGAGCTGCTGGGGTACTGCCCAAGCCTCCGAAAACACTCGATGGGGGGTTACGACTTTAGCGTAGAGGACCCGGTAGACTGCTTGGAGATCTTAGATAGTCTCGCCCAAGCGGAGTCCCTTTCACTCACCTTTCACTGGCCGGAAGGCAAGTCGATGTCGGTGGCTCGTTCCGCTGCTCCGGCTGAGTTTCAGGTTCGAAAGAAGAACGACTGGTTCGCTGTAGATGCCTCCCTCAAGGTGGATGAAGACACCATCTTAGATCTCAAACAGCTTCTGGCAGCTCAAAGCGATGGACACGGCCGCTTCCTTGCGTTGGGCCACGGACGTTTCGTGGCTCTGACCGAGAAGATCCGTCGCCAGTTGGAGCGACTCAGCGATCTTACCGTCCAGCAGGAGGACGGCGCTCTCGGACTCCATCCCCTAGCTGCGGTGGCAGCACTCGGCTCCCAAGAGGCGCACGTCGCCGGGGATTCCCACTGGAAGAATCTCCAGAAGCGGGTGACCCAGGCGATGGATAGCAGCCCGAAGACACCGTCTACGCTTCGCGCTCAGCTGAGGGATTATCAGCAAGTGGGATATCAGTGGATGAGTCGACTGTCGAAAGCCGGAATGGGCGCCTGTCTCGCCGACGATATGGGGCTGGGGAAAACCTTGCAAGCGCTCGCTGTGGTGCTGGACCGGGCTGCGGAAGGTCCGACGCTCGTGGTGGCACCAACCTCGGTGTGCCCTAACTGGCTCGATGAGGCCCAGCGTTTCGCACCCTCCTTGAGGTGTTACCTCTACTCGGAAGAAGACCGGGTGGAGCTCCTTAAGAAGGTCGGTCCACTGGACCTGGTCGTGGTTTCGTATGGCCTTTTAGCGCGCGAAGCTGAAAGGTTTGCTGAGCGAAAGTGGCAGACCTTGGTCCTCGATGAGGCCCAGGCGATCAAGAATCACCAAACCAAGAGATTCCAATCGGTGACCCAGATCCCAGCTGAGTTCCGGTTGACGACCACGGGAACCCCCATCGAGAACAATCTCGATGAGCTATGGGCTCTCTTCCATTTTCTCAACCCGGGTCTCCTCGGGAGCAGAGATCTTTTTACGAAGAGGTTTTCCAATCCCATTGAGAACGGGACTGATCCCCGTGCCAGAGGTCGCCTCCGGGATACTGTACGCCCATTTATTCTGAGACGCCTCAAGAGCGAGGTTCTTCACGAGTTGCCACCGCGCACCGAGATCACGCTCCGGATCGCCTTGGAGGATGAAGAGAAAGCTC
>CAZDLH010000582.1:0-2276 GCA_964505925.1 uncultured Burkholderiales bacterium | reverse complement strand
AGCGGGCTGAGCTTCTGCTCCTGGAGCGCTTCCAAGTTCACTTCGATGGTCTTCTGCATCTGCTGGATCTCTGCCGGACCAGGCTGCTGTTCAGCTCGCTCTAGCCGCTCTCTCATCTCCGACAGAAGGCGGTTTCGCTCGTTGTAGATATCGACTTCCGCCTCTTTGAAAACCTTCAGGCTCTGCACGATGGATCGGTCGAAGTAGCCGATCGGCGCCGTCTCTAGCTGCTCCTGGTCTTCAGGGTAGCTGAGCTCCTGGTCTCCCTGCAGCAGCGCCGTGACCTTCTCGGTGACGTCCGGCACGCCGTAGACCACGATCTTTTTATCGAGCACGACGGTCGCCCCCTGCTGTTGGGCAGCCATGGCGACCGCTGCCCGAACTCTCTCTTTCAACGGGTTCATCGTCTCGTTGGTCTTCTTCTGAAGCTCGAGCTGATACTGCTGGAACAGCTGAGCCTTAACCTCGTCACTCTTGCCTTCGGCTTCCTTTTGCAAGCGCTCGCTTTCAGCTTGAGCCCACGCGTCCAGACTCTTCTCTGCCTCTGTAAACTCGTCGATCATATAGATCGCAGACTCGTCGAGCGAGGCGACCTTCTTGACTGCTTCGGACCTAGTGGGCGTCTCATTACATCCTAGACCTAGAATGAGTAGCGCACTCGAGAGCGCTGCCACCAGTAGGGGCTTCCATCTCATAATCTTTCTCCTTTGGGACCTCGGTCCGGGTAACCGTCTTCCCATCGACTTGTTTCTTTACACATCGGCGTGGAAGCGCGAACTCGTCTCCACCATGCCCGAGCGGTCCCGGGCGACATCGTTGCCGCCTGAATCGCCGCTTCATTCTCAGCTCTTTGGAGTCTACTAAACCCCATCGACACCGCCTCCGAAGCGACCATCCACGCACTTATGCTCCATCTTTGTTGAGCACGGCCACTCGACCCTCATACCGACCCGTCGGCTTAGAAGGACTGACCGATACCGATCTGGGTCCGTCCCCCATCGGAACCCACCGCGTAGTCGAGTCGGATGACCCCCAAGCCCAGAGCGGGAAAGGTCAACCGAAGACCGACTCCACCGGAGAAGAAGATCTTACCGTCGTTGAGTCCTCCGGGGACCCAAGCGTTACCCGCGTCGGCGAAGACCGCACCGCGGAGGAACTTGATGTTACCGAGAGGGAAGCGGTACTCGACGTTAGCCAAGAGAAACCGGGTTCCGAAAAACTCGTTCTGCAGGTAGCCTCGAATAGTATCCGGTCCACCGGCAAAGAAGTATTCGGTGATGGGAGCCTCTCCGCTAACCGTTCCAACCCAGCCCCGCATCGCCAGGGTGTGGTTCTCAGCCAGCGGGATGTAGTGGCGCCCCTCGAGGGTGTACTTCGTAAAATTGAAGGTACCGCCGAGGCCCGCAAAGTTCACCGAAGCGTTGGCGAACGTTCCTACGTGAGGGTTGAAGATGTCGTCGCGAGTATCGTAGAGAGCGCTGAAGCCGATGGAGTTCAAGGTACCGGTTCCCAGACCGATAGGGGTGTAGAGGGAGCTCGGGTCCTTCAACACCTTGATGGTCTCGTGCCGGAAAGTTCCAAAGACCCGAAGGTCGTCGTTGAGGGGACGCCCGTAAGTGATGGACCCCCCGATACGCTCATCGTCGTAAAAAGCGAACTCTTGAGCACCGTTGACCTGGATCGGCTGCCTCAGCCCTTCCACCGAGTTGCGGAAGATCGAAATACCGAGGCTGTCTTGGTTCCCGTTCAACGCGGGGTCGAAGTAGCTGAGTCCCACGCTCGAGATCTGGGCGCCGCGCTGCCACTGGACCGAAACGTTCCGCCCTTCGCCGAAGAGGTTCCGGTCAGAGTAGGAGATCGCACCGGTTACACCCGACTGGATACCGCTGGTACCGCCTCCAGCGTATCCGACACCGATGGTCGCAAGCCCGGTCTTCTCTTCCTCCACATCGAGAATCAAGACGACCTTTCCACGCCCGCTCCCCCGCTGGGGATCCGGCTCCACCCTACGGAAGTACCCGAGGTTATTGAGCCTCTCGAGGTCGCGCTGAAAGCGCCGACGGTTCAACACGTCGCCTTCCTTGGTTCGAAGGTTCTTCAAGACGACGTGGGTCCGGGTCTTGGTGTTCCCCTCCACTCGGATCTCTTCCACCACAGCCTCGACCACGTTAACCGTAACCACCCCCGTCTCCGGGTCGATCCGGGGGTCGACGGTGTCTAAAACCCATTCGTCCTTCTCGTAAAGCTCAGAGATCCTCGTCAGATCCTCCTCGAGC
>CAZDLH010000581.1:0-2277 GCA_964505925.1 uncultured Burkholderiales bacterium | reverse complement strand
TAATGCCGGGAACGCTGGCAACGCCGGGAACGCTGGCAACGCCGGGAACGCCGGTAATGCCGGGAACGCCGGTAATGCCGGGACCGCCGGTAATGCCGGGAACGCTGGTAATGCCGGGAACGCTGGCAACGCCGGTCATGCTGGTAATGCTGGTAACGCCGGTTACGCTGCCCCTGCCCCCTATCAGCAGCCGGTCGGCTACGCTGCGCCACCGCCTTACCAGGCGCCGGCGCCCTACACCCCTCCCGCTCCGGCACCGCCGCCTCAGCAGGCTAAGTACTAGGAGACGACTGACCGCTCGCCCGATAGCGAGCGAATAGAGGACTCTCGCTTGTGACGAGGAGGCCGCTCTGGCTCGGAGCGGCCTCCTTTTTGTTACTCTGCTACTCTGTCAAAAACGATAGGGTAAAGCGCTTTCGGAGTCCCCAGTCGCCTCGTTCATAACTTCAGCTATACCGACGCCAACCGTCTCAGCGAGGCGCCGACCCAGAATATCTATGGGTCGGCGCCGCTTTTAAGAAGCCCGCTTTTACGAAGCCTCACGGTCGGGGATCCTGTTCGCCCCAAAAACGCTCCAGCAAGCAGCGTAAGCCCAGGACAAGAGACTCTCTGGAGCGTGCGTAATGTGGAAGAACAGGTCCTCCAGACGACCCTGATTCCAGGCGGGTACGAGAAGGCACGTCAGCCCGAACAGCGCCACCGCTCCCCAGCCCGATGCGCTCCGGAGCCGACCGACCAGGCGAAGAAAAACAACACAACAAAGCGAGACCGAAAGTAGGTTGAGGATATGGATGTAGAGGACTCTTTCTAGCACGATGGCGAGAGGACTCACCGCCTGAGAGGCCCAGATGGCCACGAGGAGCGATAGACAAGAGAGCAGTATTAAAGCTCGTCGACTCCCCGCGGCTAACCGCTCGGCCCACCCGGTGTCCGCCAGAAAAGACTGAACCAGAAACCGTAAATTGGAAACCGAAGGCGCAACCTGAGGGTCCGGTCTATCCTTCTCGCTAGCATCGAAAAACCAGAGCAACCCCTCGAGAGCTAACACGGTAAAGAAGATCGTCGATATAGGGCCGGACCAGAGTAAGATCACGGTCGTCCCTTCGTCCTCGATCAAGTTCATGAGATATCTGATACCTAGGTCCACCGCGCATAAGATCAAAAAACTCTTCTTGAAATTCCCAGTCACGAGCCTCGCTCCCCTTTCATCTGCAGCCTCTCTGCGCTCATCTTCGAACTCATCCGGTCGTCCTCAAGCCGGCAGCAACGCCTTTGATCGCGAGTCGCATGAGTATCGGTCCGGATTCATCTCCAGCTTCGATGAGCTCGAAGGCGCGCAGCTGGATGAGGTTCAGCGGATCCACATAGGGATTTCGGCGCCTTATCGATGCTGCTAGCCACGGGACCGATCCCAAGAGTTCCTCTTCTTCCGTTATACGGAGTACCTGCTCCACCGAAAGTCGATAGTCGGCTTCGATCGTTTCCCAAACAGCCCAGACCTCCGGTCGATCCCGATGGCGCTCCGCGTAGATCGCTGCGATCCCCATATCCGCCTTCGACAGAGTTAAAGAAGCGTTGCTGATGAGGGCTCGAAAGAAGCTCCACTCTCGAAACATCTCCCGAAGCGCTCCTATGTCGGCTTGCGAGATGGCTCTTCCGAGCCCGAACCAAGCCGGCATCATGATACGAGCTTGAGTCCAGGCGAAGGTCCAAGGGATCGCTCTGAGATTCTCAAGGTCTGGCTCTGCGACCCGTCTAGAAGGACGGGAGCCTATGGGGAGGTTCTCGACCTCCGCGATCGGAGTGACCTCGCGGAAAAAACGAAGAAACCCGGGAAGCTCTAGAAGGTCCCGATACTGCTGGCGAGAGGTGGTCGCCATCTCGTCGAGCAGCGGAGCCCAATGTTCGGCCAACCGCTCGTTATCTTCGTGTTCTGGATGATGTAGGGAAAGCTGAGCCCAGATCAGCTGCTCCAGATGTCGGTAGGCTATCTCCGGGTCGTCGTAACGCTCCGAGAGAACCTCCCCTTGCTCGGTGACCCGTAGCCCATCCCGAGCCACTTTGACCGGAAGCGAAAGGATCGACCGAGCCGCCGGCCCCCCGCCGCGCCCTAAAGACCCCCCTCGTCCGTGAAAGAAGAGCAGCTTCACACCGTGCTCTTCAGCCGACTCGGCAAGACGTCGTTGGGACTGATAGAGACTCCAGTTGGCAGCTAGGTATCCGCTATCCTTCGTGCTGTCGGAGTAGCCGATCATGATCATCTGCCGACTTCCCGTT
>CAZDLH010000580.1:0-2291 GCA_964505925.1 uncultured Burkholderiales bacterium | reverse complement strand
CCTCGTTTGAGCCCCTGAGCCCAGCCTTCGCCGAGGCCCGTACAGTCTAGTCTTGGGCGGGTTTTTGGGTCGGTTTTTCCGTTACGCCTTGTCGTTGGCATTTTCGTGCCGTACACTAAATCTTGTGGTCCCTCTAGTTTTGATTGACTAGATATAGTTGTCTGTTCGTGTTGACTTTCGATTTTAACATGGTCGATAAATGGAGAGCGGCCGACCTGAGAACCGATTTTAGGTCGCGGATACGAACGAACATAATCGTTGAAAAGTAGATGTTTGGAGATAGATGGAATGACGAAAACGACCCTCACCGACGGGACGAAAGCTCAGGGGCTGTTCAGCTGCCACGAGCATCCGATGAACCAGCTCTCACCGCTGGGCGAGAAGATCTTCTTGGATCGATACGCTCTCAAGGATGGCTCTAAGGAGTCGTTGACCGAAGGCGACTTGGTGGTCGTCGTGGTGGACCAGAGCACCGGCCAGCGGGAGATCGGGCGGGTCGAAAGCCTAGCGCAGAACAGTTCGGGTGACGGTCTCGTGGCCTCGGTCAGGCTGAGGGACGGACAGTTGGTGGAGCGCAATCTCGAGCACGTGGATAAGCCGCTCGAGACCACCGTAGAGCAGATGATGGCTCGGGTGGCTAAGGGGGCTGCTGCGGTCGAGACCACCTCCGAAGCTAAGAGCTTCTGGGAAGAGGAGTTTCGCCAGCTGTTGGAAGGTTGGAAGTTCACTCCGGGTGGCCGCATCTTGACGGCCTGCGGAACCGAGCAGAACCTGACTTTCTATAACTGCTATGTGATCCCGAGCCCGGTCGATAGTCGCGACGGCATTTTTAACACCCTTTCTCAGATGGCTGAGATCATGAGCCGAGGGGGAGGCGTAGGTATCAATCTGTCGACACTGCGCCCTCGTTACGCCTACGTGAAAGGGGTGAACGGTCGGTCTTCGGGCTCGGTCTCCTGGGGCGGGCTCTACTCGTTTGTCACCGGTTTGATCGAGCAGGGCGGGTCCCGACGCGGAGCTCTGATGCTGATTCTGAACGTCTGGCATCCGGACGTGTTGGAGTTCATCTCCTCGAAGCGCGAGATGGGACGCATCACCAACGCCAACATCTCCGTGGGGATCACCGACGACTTTATGCAGGCGGTGGAGCAAGACCAAGACTGGGAGCTGTGCTTCCCGGATACCAGCGATCCGAAGTTCGCTACCGAGTGGACCGGCAATCTGAAGACCTGGCGTGAGCGAGGCGGTCGAGTGGTGGTGCACAAGGTGGTTCGGGCTCGGGAGATCTGGGACACCATCATCGAGAGCGCGTGGGCTTCCGCCGAGCCGGGTCTGTGGTTCGTAGACCGGTCCAATGAGATGAGCAACTCTTGGTACTACGATCGAGGGGATCTCATCTGCACCAACCCGTGTGGTGAGCAGCCGTTGCCCGCCTGGGCGGTCTGCAATCTAGGGCACATCAACCTGAGCCGTTTCGCCAGCGGCGGAAAAGTGGACTGGGAGGGGTTAGGGCACACCGTGCGCACCTCGGTGCGCTTTCTAGACAACGTGATCGACGCCACCCCTTACTTCTTCGAGCAGAACGCCCAGCAGCAAAAGGATGAGCGGCGGGTGGGCCTAGGCACCATCGGGCTCGCCGAGATGCTGATCCGCCTGAAGCTACGCTACGGCTCTCCGGAGTCCGAAGACTTCATCGATGAGCTGTACGCTTTCATCGCCAAGGAGGCGTATCTGGCCTCCTCGAGCATGGCTGAGGAGAAGGGCTCGTTCCAGCTGTTCGAAGCCGAGCGCTTTCTGCAGAGCGGTTTTATGAAAAGCATGCCGGCCGACGTTCGGGAGACGGTGCGCTCCAAGGGGATCCGAAACGTCACGCTCTTGACTCAGGCCCCCACCGGAACGGTCGGCACGATGGTGGGCACCTCCACCGGTATCGAGCCGTTCTACTTCTGGAGCTATCTGCGCAAGAGCCGACTGGGCGTACACGAAGAGAAGGTGCAGGTCCTAGAAGACTGGGAGAAGGCTAACCCGGGTCAGCCGCGGCCGGACTACTTCGTGGCTGCGATGGACTTAACTCCGGAGGAGCACGTCCGGGTCCAAGCGGCTACCCAGCGGTGGGTCGACTCGGCCATCTCCAAGACCTGCAACTGCCCTAGCGACTACACCGTAGAGCAGACCAAAGAGCTCTACGAACTGATGTACAAGCTCGGCTGTAAGGGCGGTACCATCTATCGGGACAAGTCTCGGAGCGAGCAGGTGCTGAACCTGAAAGAAGAGGAGACCGAGGCGGCTGC
>CAZDLH010000579.1:0-2293 GCA_964505925.1 uncultured Burkholderiales bacterium | reverse complement strand
TGGCCCCCTCTTTGATCTCGGCCTCGGAGACCTTCAGCTCTGCGGTCACCCCCTCTCCGATCCGAACCCGGTAGGGAGCATCGGCGTAGACCGTAAGGGGCGCCGCATAGGGAGGCCCGTCGGTGGAGTACGGCAAGCGCAGCTCGAAGCGCCCATCGGCGTCCGTCTCGGCGCTCCAGCTCAAAGTGCGCTGCGCCCCCTCCCCGACCAGATTCAGACCCAACAGAACCATAACCGGACTTTTTGGGGGCCCCGTTCCTACGAGTTGTACCCCCCGCACCGCTTCGAAGATCTTCACCTCGGGGTGAAGACTGCACCCCACTAGGAGCCCCCGGCTGGTCTCTACCGCTCGCTCGGTATTCGTCAAAAGCGGGCCCAGGCTTTCGACCTCCCGCTCGGTGACGGAAAAGGAGATCAGACCGGTGGCGAGCCGCGGTGCGGTCTCGATCCGAACCGCCCGAAGCGCCCTGCGGGGGGATTCGTAGACCAGCCGAAACCGGTCCACCCCCCGATACTCGTCGAGGTACAGCGCTCCGAGCAGCGTCTGACGGAGGAGCGGCGTGGTCATCAGAGCCCGGATGGTCCGGCCCCCGTAGTCGACCTCTCGCTGTCTCGATACGAAGGCCGAGTGGGGCAGACCCGCACTACCGAGTTCGGTCAGGAGCGTCTCGGACAGACTCCGGGCCGGGATCAAGAGAAAACGGACAGGCTTTTCTCCGGCGATGAATTCCTGATAGGCCCCTTCGGTGGTAGGACTAAAATGCAGCTTGGCCAGCTCTTCGGAGTGGGTCTGACTCATCACCACCGGCGTATCGGACAGCGTCGCCAACAGATTCCCCAAGTCCCAAGGGCCCACCATCCCGTACGGATAGGGATCGTCGGAGCCCGCAGGGACCAGTTCGCCCTTCACCGTTCTAAGCCAGTCGCTGGCCTGGTGGATCCCTTCGGTGGCGTAGATCATGCGCACGGCTTCCACCGGCTGTAGCCACGGCGTCCGCACACCGAAGACCGGTGTCACAACCAGCGCGCACAGGCCCAGAACCGCCCATTTTCGATACCGGGGGAGCCGCGCCAAGAGGTAGGCCGAAGCCAACGCGATGGGCAGCGGAGCGTAGTAGATGAAATCGTGGGTGCGTAGCCAGAAAAAGACCAGGCCCGCCCCGATCGTCAAACCGGCCAGCACCCGCCGCAGCCCGAACTCTCTCACCGCCATAGCGCAGCCTAAGGGGAACAGAAACAGGAGCGGTCCGTACCATCCCCACACTAGACGCAGCCCGATCTTGGGGTGCTCAGCGATATCCGGAGGCCGAACACTGAACAGCCCGTCGAAGGCCAGGCGACCAGCCGGGTGAAGCTGCAGGGCCGCCAGGCAGACCAGGCAGACCCCCAGCGCCAGAAGCGCCTGCTTTCGCCGGTCCGAAACCCGCTCTTGCACGCGCGCCACCGCCCAGACCAGCGGCCCGTAGACGATCGACGCCCCGGAGCTCAAGAGCAGCATGCCGCCCACCCCGACAGTCCAGATCACACCGTCGGGCCACAGCAGCCACGTGAGCCCCGTCAAGACCGAAAAGCTCACAGCGAAGACCGTACCCTGGCGGACCAGCCCTCGCTTCTCGATCGGTTCCGGAGTGAGCCAAGCGGCCGCATAGAAGGCAAACACTACCAAGAACAGGTGCATCGGAGCGCCGGCCCAAGTGCCGGAGAACAGATACATAACCAGCGCTAGACAGACCGCGCTCGCCGGCCCGGCCCCGGGCCGCAGCGCACCGTGCAGGGTCAGCGCGAGGAGCACAGCTAAGAGCACCTCGGCGGCGTGGTGGTCCCCCTCGCCCAGAACCGCCATATACCGCAGCGCCCCGGGGTAGAGCAGCATCAGGAGCAGGAAGAGCCCCGCCCAGAGGCGCTGACCAGCGAAGGCCAGAGCCCCTGCGACCAGCAGGACCGATTGCCCAGCCAGCACGGCCGAAAGCCAAGCCATCAGAGAAGCCGGCTGCAGGAGCCCTCCGGAGAGTTTCACCGACGATGCCACCGCAAGATCGTAAAAACCTTGGTTGAGGCCTCGCTCCACCTTGGGGAAGGTAGACATCGGGTCGTACCGCAGTAGGTGCGGAAAATCCTCTAGAACGGCGTTCACGTGGCGTAGGTGATGGTATCCGTCCGGGCCAGCCAGAACCACCCGGCCATCGCCGGGGAACACCAGATGGAACGTGGTGCACGAGCGCAGCACCAGCCAGACCACGAAAAACAGCAGCCCCGCTAGGAGTATCCAACTCCACCGGGGCCAAGTCTGGGG
>CAZDLH010000578.1:0-2296 GCA_964505925.1 uncultured Burkholderiales bacterium | reverse complement strand
GAACTTCTTTTTGAAGGCCATCAATTCTGGAGCCGTCACCGAGCGAGAGGTGATGGAGGCGACCGGGCTCAGTAAAGAAGAGCTGGAGACCCGATCGTTTGTGAAGATCCTCGAAGATCGCACGAAAAGCTGATCGCGGGCCGATAGTCTAGTCGCCGGCGAATAGGAAGGCCGGGCACAGCTGCTGTGCCCGGCCTTCTCATTGGCGCGATAGCCCAGCAGTGCTGGGTTATCGCGCCGCTGCTAGCGCCTGATCGAGATCGGCGAAGATGTCGTCGATGTGTTCGATTCCGAGACAGAGCCGAACCATGTCCTGGGTTACGCCCGCCGACTTGAGCTCCTCATCGGTCAGCTGACGGTGGGTGGTAGAGGCTGGATGGGTGGCCAGCGATCGAGTGTCACCGATGTTGACGAGGCGTTTGAACATCTTGAGGGCGTCGTAGAATTTGCGTCCCGATTCGAAGCCCCCTTTGATCCCGAAGGTGAGCAGGGCCGAAGGCTTTCCGCCGCAGTACTTCTGAGCCAGCTCGTAGTACGGAGAGTCGGGAAGCCCGGCGTAGTTCACCCACTCGACCGCGGGGTGCTCTTTCAAGTACTCGGCCGTCGCGATAGCGTTCTGGCAGTGGCGCTCCATCCGTAACGTGAGCGTCTCGATCCCCTGGAGCAAGAGAAAGGCGTTGAAGGGGCTCAAGGTGGAACCGGTGTTCCTAAGCGGGACCGTCCGAGCCCGGGCGATGTAGGCGGCGGGACCCATGGCCTCGGTGTAGACGACTCCATGGTAGGCGGGCTCCGGACGGCTCAGTACCGGGAACCTCTCTTTGTGCTCTGCCCAGGGAAAATTCCCGGAGTCTACCAGTAGTCCACCTAAGGAGTTCCCGTGCCCACCCATGTACTTCGTGAGAGAGTGGACTACGAGGTCGGCACCCCATTCGATGGGCCGCCACAAGGCTGGAGTGGCGACGGTGTTGTCCACGATGGTGGGAACTCCGTGGCTCTTCGCCATAGAGGTGATGGCTTCGAGATCGGTGATGTTGCCTGCGGGGTTGCCGATGGTCTCGCAAAACACCGCGGAGGTCTTCGAGTCGATGAGCTTCTCGAGCTGCTCGGGGGAGTCCCCTTCCGCAAAGCGGACCTCGATCCCCAAAGAGGGGAGCATGTGAGCGAACAGGGTGTAGGTCCCGCCGTAAAGCTGAGGGACGGTCACGATGTTGTTCCCTTTCTCAGCGATGGTCAGGATAGAATAGTTGATAGCGGCGCTCCCAGCCGACACCGCTAGACCCGCGATGCCGCCCTCCAGTGCGGCGACTCGCTTCTCGAGCACGTCGTTGGTCGGATTCATGATCCGGGTGTAGATATTTCCAGGGACCGCCAGGTTGAACAGGTCCGCACCGTGTTGCGCGTTGTCGAATTCGTAGGCCACCGTCTGGTAGATCGGGACGGCCACCGAACGGGTGGTGGGGTCGGTTTCGTAGCCGGCGTGAACGGCTAAGGTTTCGGGCTTCATGACACGTTTCTCCGAGACCGAGGTAGGAAAATCCTCTCCCTACAGGGCAGCTCGAGAGAGTGTCGCTTTCCAACCCAAGGGGTCTTCGGGCTCGACGCCGTTCAAGAAAGGTCGGGTCCTGTCGAGGTGAGTCAACTGATAGACGAGGCCGAGCCAGTTGTTGAAGACCGCCTTGCCGCTATCGCCCCAAGTGTTGTGGAGGCAGCGCTCGAGTCGCTCTTCCGGGAACTCCGATGGGGTGAGAACCGAGCCGCTCTCGCGGGCCGTCCTCACTTTCCGCTCCAACTGACGGGCGTGGCGCTGGCAGTGCAGATTGAAGATGTTTTCTGGAAAGGGAGGGTAGCTCCGCCGCTTCCCTTCGGAGTAGGAGAGCACCTCGCGTTTGTACTCTTTGAGGAGACTGTTGATATCGTACTCCGGGTGTCCCTGGGAAAAGATGAATCGAAACCCGTCCGGGCTGGTCGCTAGGTGCACATCGTCTTGGTCGCTCTGGATCAAGACGGGTACCCCGACCTCTTCGAGGTCTTCAGCGTCTAGCGTGTTCCAGCGAGAGTGGGGTATATCGAATCGGGTATTCACCCCCCGCAGCAGCGGGTGACTTCGACCCAACTCGGTGAAGCCATGGCTGAAGACCCCCCAGCGCTTGCGATCGAGCTTCCGGCGAACGATCCCGTACAGCATCTCGACGATGGCGTGGCTCGCCAAGCAAGAGCACATAACGCTGGTGACCGAAGTCTGTGCCCATTCGACGACCTCGGCGAGCGCCGGCCAGAAAGATTCCTGTTTGAGGTC
>CAZDLH010000577.1:0-2308 GCA_964505925.1 uncultured Burkholderiales bacterium | reverse complement strand
GGGGTCGTCTATCTCGAGGGCCGCTCGGTGGTTCCCTGGCGACCGGCCGGAGGGTTCTTGAGCGACCGGGACTTGGTAGAGCAGTGGGTCGACTTTAGCCGACCCGAACTGCCCCCGGCAACCCGGGCTTCGATCGCGACCTGGCTCCGTCAAGCCGCCCACCGAGAAGGGGTCGACCCTCTCTTCATGCTCGCCCTAGTGCAGATCGAATCCGGCTTCGATCCCGAAGCCGTCTCCGAAAGCGGTGCGCTCGGGCTGGGTCAGCTGATGCCGTTCACAGCCCAGGACCTAGGGGTCGATCCCCGAGACATACGCCAGAACCTGCACGGGAGCACTTCGATGATCGGTGGGCTCCTCCAGCGCTACCGCGAGCGCCCCGAACTGGCTCTCGCGAGCTACAACGCCGGTCCGAATCTCGTCGCCCGGATCGGCAGAGTTCCGTCGTATGAGCAGACCATCAACTACGTCTATTTCATCGGTTCGCTCTACCACGCGCTAAAGCGCGAAGAGGGCCGAGGGGGACCTCAGGCGACGAGGAGCACCGCGGGCTATCGCTACTGCTGAGGAGCCCTCTTTCGGTGCCGGTGGAGGTGCAAGGACAGGCTGAGATAGTAGACCGGATAGAACAGCGAGCTAGGAAGCCACCAAGCGGGGAGCTGATCCGGAACGAGAACCAGAGCTACCGTCTGCATCGCCCAGATCCCCCCGAGTATCAAAGTGGGCACGCGGTAGGGCACCGTCTTGCTGGGGTAGATGAAGGAGATCGGGGCGAACACTAATGCAGCGAGCACGACGATGATGGCGGCGTTGACCCAGCTCGGCCAAGCGAGGGCGTGCAGGTAGATAGCAACGAGGTTCCAGTATGACGGAAACCCAAGAAAGTAGTCGTCGTCGGTCTTCGCTTCGACGTTAGCAAACCCCAACGCGCTGGCCAAAATCGGGAGTCCCCAGATGAGCGGAGTGTCGGGGAGCAGACCGAACGAGACCAGAGCGTAGATCGGCACGATCACGTAGTTGAAGTAGTCTACGATGTCGTCGAGGCGACGCCCATCGATCCCGGGCAACCGTTCCCAGACCCGAAGCCTCCGAGCCAGGGTTCCGTCGCTGCTGTCGACCACCAGAGCCAGAAAGAGCCAACCCCAACAGCTCTTAGCATCGCCTCGGTGGGCGGCCTGGAGAGCCAAGAGACCCAACACCGCCCCGGATGCGGTATACAGATGCAAGAGCCAACACCAGCCACGCAACCTTCGGTCTTGGGAACTCTCTTGCTGAGCGCGATCGTTCATCGAAACTCCTCCGAACTGTCATCTGATCCCCGCCTTCGCGAAGAGTGAGCTAGCCTCCTTACGACTTCCGGAACGGGTCGGATCTGCAGCTAAAAAACAAGGGGAGAGCTCAAAGCGACGATAGGAATCGAGCGGCGTCTTTAGGAACAGTGGTCGACGCGGGATCCGATCGGTGCGGCGTAACGACCCTCGACGCCCTTCGGCCTCAAGCCATGCTGCCACTCGATCGCGCCGGCTCGCTACCCATCTAGGGTGAGCCGGAAAATGGCCAACACAGGACCGGTATTCCCTGCGATAAGGAGAGCTCGCTTGGAGTTTAAGTACGACAAGGCCACCGTTCCGTACCGCCGGAACGCCGCGGACGTCCGCCGGTTCGGCATTCGGGACCTCGCGGTCGTCTGCGCCTTGATGGGGCTCGGACTGCTGTTGCGCTTGTACGGCGCAGCGGAGCCGCAGGAGTTCGTCTTCGACGAGATCTACTACGTACCGGCCGCCGAGGCGCTGTGGCACGGTCTGGCCGACCCTAACTCGGTTCACCCTCCTTTGGGTAAACATATGATCGCGCTGGGGATGGAAGCAGCTAAACTCGGCGGGTCCGGAGGTTACTGGACCGCTCTAGGCTGGAGACTCTGCTCGATTCTGTGCGGAGTCCTCATGGTCGGTGCCACCTACGGATTGTGCTGGACCCTCTACCCTGGCAACCGGGTGGCATGCACAGCTGCCGGCTTTCTAGTAGCCACCGAGCACCTACACCTAAGCATGAGCAGGATCTCGATGCTCGAGGCGCCGCTTGCGCTCTTGTGCCTGTTGGGCGCCTGGGGTTTGCTGGCCTATGCGATGGGCGGTCGAGAGGGCTGGGCGGTGTTGGGAGCTCTCCTACTCGGGTTCGCGACCGGGATCAAGTGGTCTGGGGTCCTCACCGCCTTCGGGTGCTTTCTGGCCTGCCTATGGTACTGCAGGCGAGAGTCCGATCGAGAGCGCCCGGTCCGAGGGGCTCGAGGTCGTGGGTGTCGTGGCCCTCG
>CAZDLH010000576.1:0-2317 GCA_964505925.1 uncultured Burkholderiales bacterium | reverse complement strand
CTGTATCACGACGGTTCGGCCCGAGAGAAGCTGCGCAGAGCAGTAGCGGAATCTGTGGGGCTTCAGAAGGCGATCTGGGGGGGCGTCGAACTCGGCGCTTCGGAGAGGGCTCTGCGAGCCGCCCACGACCACTATCTCGCTTTGAGAGGACTCGGGGTGTCGTTCACCCCCATTTTGACGGTTCGCGGCGAAGTTCTTCACAACCACGAGTATGATGGGACCCTAGGGGAAGGAGACCTGGTCCTCGTCGACTGCGGAGCGGCGCTCCCGGACGGGTGGTCCGGAGATCTCACCCGGACGGTCCCGGCTTCGGGACGGTTCAGTCCGACCCAGAGGGCGCTCTACGAGGTGGTGAACGTGGCTCGTCGGAAGGCGATCGAAGCAGCCAGGCCCGGAGTTCTCTTTCGAGACCTGCACTTTCTGGCCGCGGAGACCATGCTCGAGGGGCTCAGGGAGCTGAAGATCTTAAAAGGCACGGTAGAGCAGCTCCTCGAGCGCCGCGCTCACACCCTGTTTTTCCCTCACGGACTCGGCCATCTGTTAGGCCTGGACGCCCACGATATGGAGGACCTCGGAGACCTCGCCGGCTACCAGGATGGAGAGGAGCGAGCCTCGGAGTTCGGTACCAACGCCCTGCGCTTGTCGCGGCCACTCAAACCGTCGATGGTGGTGACCATCGAGCCGGGCTTCTATCGGATCCCTCAGCTGCTCGATAGCGAGTTCGGTCGCAGCTTCGACGACCTACTCGACCGGAGCGAGTTGGAGCGCTATTCGGACGTGCGCGGTATCAGGATCGAAGACGACATCCTCATTACGGACAGCGGGTGCGAGAACCTCAGCGAGGGCCTGCCGACGTCGCCCGAGCGGATCGAAGCCCACCTGCAAGACGGCTCGTAACTGGGTATCGTCCGTCTGAGGCCGCTCGGCGATGGAGCCTTAAGCGGTCGGGCCGCTGGGCTCGCCGTAGACCGGACCGTCCGGTGGGCGAACCCCGGTGAGCTCGGAGACGATGATCTGAAAAGCGTGGACCCAGCGGTCGACCGTCTCCTCGATGCGCTTCTCGAGATCGGCTAGAGTCTCTTGGTCATCGCAGCCGCGGATCTGATCTCGAAGGTCGTCGATATCGCGCTCCAGGCCGTTGAAGCGGCTCTTCGCCTCGGCGTTGGGATGCTGACTGACTAGGCCCTGCATCAGCTGGGACTGCTCGCCTGTCAACTCATCTATCCGCTTGCGCACCTGCTGGGCCTGGATCGGGTGGCTAGCCGTCTTGGAGAGTTGAGTATGGCGATCGAGGTCCTGGCTGACGGCAGCTAGCTTTTCGAGTTGGGCGCGCACGGTAGCGCTCTCTGGAGTTGACATGTCGGCACGTTCTTAGAATGAAAAGGGGAGTCCTGCCCTAGGAGCCCTCACGAGGCCCCGGAGTCTCGGCTGGAGTCGCTCCAGTTCCCATCCCAGCGTGGCGGCCTCGTCGAGAAACGCTCGCCGACCGATCTGAAGGTCGTCGAGGGCGCTCTGAAGTTGGGAGCGGTCGGAGATGACCGCCCGCCGTAGTTCGATGAGGTTGCCGCGCCCCCAGGGCGCCACCGGCTCCGGGAAGGAGTGGAGTACGAGAAGCCGCCGGGCGCCGGTGGGCGTCCCGTGCCACCCGACCTCCTTCAAGGGCAGCTCCTGAACCGCCTCGAGCTCCATCTCGGGCCCCTCTGCGCGGGGGTTCTGGCGGATCGAACGCTCGAGTTGGGCTTGGTACTCATCGAGCAGCTCGAGCCCCTCGCGGAGGCGCTGTTCCCGGCGCTGGAACTCCTGGGAGTAGGTCTGGCTGGCTTCCAGTCGGGCGACTAGGAAATAGTACTCTACGAGAAGTCTCTCTTCGGTTTCGAGGTACGGGTATCGCTGGTCGAGGAGGACCTTCGTTTGAGCTAGGGCGTGCTCTACCGGTATCGGCTCGTCTACGGCCAGGTCCTTGAGTTCGATTCGAGTGGTGTGGGGGAGTTCGCCCGACACCGCGACCCGCCAGCGGAGCGCATCCGGTGAGATGCGGAGGGTCTGGCCGTAAGCGGGGAAGCAGGCCAGCAAGATCAAGCTAGCAGCCACGAGAACGCGCAGGGTTTTCAGGGGCGACGGAACACACAAAGGCATATGGCGGACACTTTTCGACTCCAGGCACCGTTCCCTCCGCAGGGCGACCAACCTAAAGCGATAAAGCAGCTGGTGGAGGCGCTCGAACGGGGCGAGCGCTTCACGACTCTGTTGGGGGCGACGGGGACAGGGAAGACCTTCACCATGGCTTCCGTCATCGCCCAGCTTGGGCGACCCGCTC